>DASSFA010000021.1:0-7446 GCA_035694895.1 Rhodanobacteraceae bacterium
AACGGTACCAGCATCAGGAGTCCGACTGACAGTCCGCCGAACGCAAGCTGCCCCGCGTAGCTCGCCGCCAGCGCGTGCACGGGCGCGGCAAGACCCCACTCCAGCGCGGCCACCAGCACGACCGCGACCACGCCGGCCAACCCGCCATACCACACGCCCTCGTAAAGGTACGGCCGGCGCACGAAACCGGCACTCGCACCGACCAGCCGCTGCACGACGATTTCCTCCGAACGCGAGCGGATATCCAGGCGCACGGTGTTCCCTACGACACCGATTGCCGCCAGCGCCAGCAACGCGGCGAGCAAGCCGGTGATGCGCTGGCCGAGCGCGATGAACGCATCCAGTCGTGCGCGCCAGGCGCCGTTGTCCTGCACCGCGTCCACGTGCGGCAGCCTGCGCAGGCCCGCCGCCAATCCATCGGTTTGCGCACGGGTCAGATCCCCGCGTGGCTGCACGAGCAGCACGAACGGCAGCGGGTTGTCCGGCAGGGCCTGCAACGCCTCGCCGAAACCCTGGATGGAAGCGAGTTCCGTCAGTCCCTGCTGCGGGGTCTTCACTGCCACGTCGGCGACATCCGCCCGCCCGCGCAACTGCTTCGCGAGCACATCGGCCGCCGCGGTATCGGCGGACGGCTGAAGGAACACGCTGATCGCCTGCGACTCGCCCACCGCACCGGACAGCCGCTGCACGTTGGCGAGCAACAGGTAGAAAGCAAGAGGCAAAGCCAAGGCGAAACCCATCACCAGCACGGTGAGCGCGGTGCCGAGCGGCCGTGCGCCCAGCGCGCGCAGGCTCGCCGCGCATGCCCAGGCGTGCTGCTCGCGCCAGACCGCGACGCGGGAACGCTTGCGTTCGCGCATCGCCGGCGCGGATTTCGCCACCGCGTTCATGCGATCTCCGCCGCCGGCACGTCGGCGACCAGCTTGCCGTGATCCAGCACCAGCGTGCGCTGCTTCATGCGTTTCAGCAGCGGCAGGTCGTGGCTGGCGATCAGCACGGTCGTCCCGACTTCGCGGAATTGCGCGAACAACTGCATGATCTCCCACGACAACTGCGGGTCGAGGTTCCCGGTAGGTTCGTCGGCGATGATCAGCGCAGGCTTGGCCACGATCGCGCGCGCAATGCCCACGCGCTGCTGCTCGCCGGTGGAGAGCGTCACGGGCGGCTGTTTCTCGTAGGCGAGCAGGCCGACCTTGTCCAGTGCCGCGCGCACGCGGCGCGCGCGTTCGTCCGCCGGCATGCCGGCGATGATCAGCGGCAATGCGACGTTCTCGCCCACGCTGCGATCCATCAGCAGGCGATGGTCCTGGAAGACCATGCCGATGCCCCGGCGCAACCGCGCGATGCGGCGGCCGCGCACCTTCGCGAGATTGCTGTCGGCGACGTGGACGGAGCCGCCGCTGGGGCGCTCGATCAAGGCGATCAGCTTCAGCAGCGTGCTCTTGCCGGCGCCCGAATGCCCGGTCACGAACACCATTTCGCCCGCGCCGACCTGGAAGGACAGCGCTTCCAGCGCGGCATGGCCGTTCGCGTAGCGCTTGCTGACGGAATCGAAACGGATCACGAACGAGTGGCGATGGACGAGTTGCGATGGATGAGCGAAGCGTACCAACTTTGCCGCCATCCGGACGCCGCGACAGCGGCGATTGATCAGGCGTTCGGTGCCGGCTCCGACCGCCCCGCCGGTTTGCGGCGGCGGCGACGGCGCCTGCGCGGGCCGCGTTCGCCATCGGATTTGGGTGCCGGTTCGGAAACGTGTTCGGCCATTTCCGCGGATTCGGCGCCTTCGTCCGCATCCTCGTCGTCGTGCGCAGCCTGCCGCGCCTGGCCGCGCGGCTTCGGCATCGTCAGGAGATCCGCACCGATCGCCTGCACCGGAATCTTCTGTCCGATGTATTGCTCGATGTCCGGCAGCGACATCGCGTACAGGTCGCAGGCGAAACTGATCGCGTCGCCCTCCGCGCCCAGCCGCGCGGTGCGGCCGATGCGGTGCACGTAATCCTCGCCATCCTGCGGCAGGTCGTAATTGAACACGTGGCTGACGTCGGGAATGTGCAGGCCGCGCGCGGCCACGTCGGTCGCCACGAGCAATTGCACTTCGCCTTTCTGGAAGCGCTCCAGCAAACGCTGGCGCTTCTTCTGCGGCACGTCGCCCGAAAGTGCGCCGACCACGTAACCCTGCCGCGACAGCCGTTGCGTCACGCGCTCGGCGGCGGCCTTGGTGTTGACGAACACGATCGAGCGCTGCGGATCGGTGCGCTCCAGCAGGTTCAACAGCAGGGGCATCTTTTCTTCCTTGGCCGGGAAGAACACCTGCTGGCGCACGCGATCGGCGGTGACGCGCTCGGTCTCCACCGTCAGCTTCTGCGGCTGGTTCATGTGCTCGTAGGCCAGTTCCAGCACGCGATAGCTGAGGGTGGCCGAGAACAGCAGGCCCTGGCGTTCCTCGCGCGGCGGCAGCTTGCGCATCAGGTAACGCACGTCCTTGATGAAGCCGAGATCGAACATGCGGTCGGCCTCGTCGATCACGAACGACTCCACCGCGGCGAAGCTGAAGACGTGCTGCTTGAAGTAATCGATCAGGCGACCCGGCGTGGCGATGATCACGTCACATCCGTCATGCAACTGCTGGCGTTGCTTGTCGTAGTCCACCCCGCCGTAGATCAAGGCGAAGCGCAACCCCGTGTGGCGGCCGATTGCACGGGCGTCCTTGTCGATCTGCATCGCCAGTTCGCGCGTCGGCGCGATGATCACGGCGCGCGGATCGTTGCCGCGCCGCTCCGGCATGGCCGGGTGCGTCAGCAGGCGATTGAGTACCGCGACCAGGAACGCGCAGGTCTTGCCGGTGCCGGTCTGTGCCTGGCCGGCGACGTCGCGGCCTTCCAGCGCGACCGGCAGGGTCAGCGCCTGGATCGGCGTACAGCGCACGAATCCGCTCTCCGCGATGCCTTGCGCCAGCAGCGGGTGCAGATCGAACTGTTCGAAGAAGGTGTTGGTGAGGACGTGTTCTGCCATGATTGCTCTAATCGGTTGATCGCCGATCTTGTGGAACGCAGCCGCGGGCACTGCGTTTGATCTTTCGCGATCAAGGACGATCGCACCAGCTTGAACATCCGGCGCGGTTGGGATGGAATACCGCCTCGAAGTGCGGACGCCGCGCGGGCGCCGCGAGCAGTTTTCCACGAGGGTTAACCGCGAAAGTGTAGCGCAACCGCGCCAGCCGCGCCGGAATGCCGGTTGCAATCTTCCACCCCGCCCCCATGTGAGGAATCTCTGAACAAGCTACTGCGCTCGGCATCTTGCGCGCCGGCGGTGCTCGGAATGCTCATGTACTGACGTGTACACTCCGCTTCCTGCGCTCCGGCGACGCGCAACCACGGAGCTTTTTGCCAGGGATGGCAGCGTCGCTCGCGACGCTTCTTCAGAGATTCCACGATTCCGAGCCACAGGATTTCCCCATGAGCGAATACGTCACCCACGTCAGCGACGACGATTTCGAAACCCAGGTGCTGCAATCCGAGACGCCGGTGCTGGTGGACTTCTGGGCCGAATGGTGCGGGCCGTGCAAGGCGATCGCGCCGCTGCTGGACGACATCGCGCAGTCCTACCAGGGCAAGCTGAAGATCGCCAAGGTCAACACCGACGAGAATCAGCGCACCCCGCGCGCCTACGGCATCCGCGGCATTCCGACCCTGATGATCTTCAAGGGCGGCAAGGTCGAGGCCACCCAGATCGGCGCGGTGAGCAAGGGCCAGCTGACCCAGTTGATCGAAAAAACCATCTGAACGTTCAGGGCGGGAGTACCCCGGACTTGATCCGGGGCAATCCCGGCTTATTTCACCGGTAGCGGGATGCGCCGCTTCGCTGCGGCGGCCTGCCCGCAACGCCGCGACTTGTCGCAACCCTCGCTGCAATGCTAGATTGATCCGGTCGGCAGCGCCGTTCGCGCCCGACCCTCGCGTCAAGGGACCTCTTTTTGCAGTTCTGAAGGTTCGCGGGCTTGGCGCCCGCACGCGAATCCCATCCCTCCGCTTTCCAACGGCGCCCTTGAGGCGAGACCCGTGTCCGATACCGAAAACCCCTCCCAAGTGAGCGATGACGCGCGCGCGTCCGCACCCGAAACCAACAACACACCGCAAGCCGAGCGCAACGTCGGTGAAGGCCAGTCCGCACGCGAAAACGGCGGCGGACGTCCTGAGCGCGGCCGACGCCGGCGCGGTCGCCACGACCGTGGTGGCCAGCGCGGCGGCAACCAGCAGGGCGGTGGCAACGGCCTGCCGCAGGACAACGGCGACGAGGGCGATGCCGGCGATCCCAATCGCCTGATCAACCTCACCGAGCTGAAGCGCAAGAACGCGCCACAACTGCTGGCGCTGGCCGAAGAACTGGGTATCCAGGAAGGCGTCGCCCGCGCGCGCAAGCAGGATGTGATCTTCAACATCCTGAAGGCGCATGCGCGCAGCGGCGGCGGCATCTGGGCCGAAGGCGTGCTGGAGATCCTGCAGGACGGCTTTGGCTTCCTGCGTTCGGCCGATGAGTCGTACCTCGCCGGCCCCGACGATATCTACGTGTCGCCCTCGCAGATCCGCCGCTTCAACCTGCGCACCGGCGACTACATCACCGGCCGCGTGCGTCATCCGAAGGACGGCGAGCGCTACTTCGCGCTGCTGAAGGTGGACGAGATCAACGGCGATCCGCCGGAAGCGACCAAGAACAAGCTGCTGTTCGAAAACCTCACGCCGCTGTTCCCGCGCAAGGCGTTCCACCTCGAGCGCGGCAACGGTTCGAGCGAAGACATCACCGGCCGCATCCTCGACCTGATCGCGCCGGTCGGACGCGGCCAGCGCGGCCTGATCGTGTCGCAGCCGAAAGCCGGCAAGACCATGATGCTGCAGAACGTCGCGCAGGCGATCGTGCACACCCATCCGGACGTGCACCTGATCATCCTGCTGATCGACGAGCGCCCGGAAGAAGTCACCGAGATGCAGCGCAGCGTCAAGGCGGAGGTGGTTTCTTCCACCTTCGACGAACCCGCGGTGCGCCACGTGCAGGTCGCCGAGATGGTGATCGAGCGCGCCAAGCGCCTGGTCGAACACAAGCGCGACGTGGTGATCCTGCTGGACTCCATCACGCGCCTGGCGCGCGCCTACAACACCGTGGTGCCGTCATCCGGCAAGGTGCTGACCGGCGGCGTGGACGCCAACGCGCTGCAGCGTCCGAAGCGCTTCTTCGGCGCGGCGCGCAACGTCGAGGAAGGCGGCTCGCTGACCATCCTGGCCACCGCGCTGATCGATACCGGCAGCAAGATGGACGAGGTGATCTACGAGGAATTCAAGGGCACCGGCAACATGGAGGTGCATCTGGATCGCCGCATCTCCGAGAAACGCGTGTACCCGGCCATCAACATCAACCGCTCCGGCACCCGCCGCGAGGAACTGCTGATCGCGCCGGACCTGCTCGCCAAGATCTGGATCCTGCGCAAGCTGCTGCATCCGATGGACGAGCTGGCCGCGATCGAGTTCATGCTGGACAAGATGAAGAACACCAAGACCAACGACGAGTTCTTCAATTCGATGAAGCGGTAGCCGGGGGACCGGGGACCGGGGCGAGTATAAACAATGTCGTCATTCCGGGGCCGCCGCGGCTTCATCGCGGTGGAACCCGGAATCCATTTTGATCTTCAGATGCCGGCCTCGTGCCGGCATTCTCGTTTCCGCAGTGACGCACACGGCGCCGGTACTCGACAAGGCGCATCGGAAAACGGCACAGTTGACCACACTCATCAAAGGGGCCGCGTGATGCGTATGCTCATTGCTGCATTGTTGCTGTTCAATGCAGCGTCGGCCCTCGGGGCGCCGGGCGCCTCTCCATCCACACAGGAACAGTGCCGACAGGAACGACCGCTCGTTCGCGAACTCTGGCAACGCGGGTTGTACGACGCGCCGGCGCTCGCCAAGCATGTCGTGATCGCCGCCATTAGTGGCGATCTGGCCGATGTGCGCCAGTCACTTGATGCGTTGCCTCGGTCTGAAGTCGCCCGCTGGCGGCAGGTTGCGATGTACACCGCTGCCGAACAAGGGCAGTCGGCCGTTGTTGATGCGTTACTCGATGACGGAGCTGATGCAAATGGCTCCGCGGAGATGCCTCCCTTCACCTCTGCCGCTTACAGCGAAATACAAACTGCGATGGATAAGGATCCGCGCTTCGGGGGAGCCAAGGCAATCAGAGGTATGCAAGCGCTGGGCATCATGAACAATGATCCGCGGCAAAGCGGTCCAGCGCTCTTGGCCGCGATTGCTTGCGGCGACTTGGCCACGGTCGAAGTGCTCCTCCGGCATCATGCCAATCCGATGGCCAGGCTCATCCCAGGTGGCGCGGATCCTTTCAGCTTCGCCATCGTCTATGGCGAAGCTGAAATCACACAAACACTACTGAGCCACGGTGCCGATCCCTGCGCCGAGGATCGCCGTATTTTCAGCAATTTCGAGAGGCTGCATAAACCCACTGCAGGCCACGATGTTGCAAGCATCGGCAAGCGCAACGGGTTTCCCTCTGCGCTTGTAGCGGGCCTCGAATGTCACTCTCCGGCGCCTCGATCACCGGATGCGCACTAATCATGCGCATCTGCATCTACGCCGCGTCCAGCGATCGCACCGATCCCGCATACCGCGAGGCTGCACACAGACTCGGCGAACTGCTGGCCGATGCGCGCTGCACGATCGTGTACGGCGGCGGTTCGACCGGATCGATGGGCGCGGTCGCGGACGGCGCGTTGTCGCGCGGCGGCGAGGTGCTGGGCGTGCTACCGAAGTTCATGGTGGACCGCGAATGGGGACATCCGGGACTCACGCGACTGGAACTGGTCGAGGACATGCGCGAGCGCAAGCATCGCCTGCTGACCGACTCCGACGCCGTGGTCGCGCTTCCCGGCGGCTGCGGCACGCTGGAGGAACTGTTCGAGGCGATCACGCTGAAGCAGCTCGGTCTCTACGCCAATCCGATCGTGCTGCTCAACACGCTCGATTACTGGACGCCCTGGCAGGCCTTCATGCAGCGAGTGATCGATGAAGGCTTCATGCGGCCCGAGCATGGCGAGATATGGCGGCTGGCGGAGACGCCGGAAGATGCGCTCGAGCTTTTAGCCCCTCTCCCGCCGGGAGAGGGGTTGGGGTGAGGGTACGCACTCGCGAGGCTTGGCCACCTATTCTTCGCGAAAGCCGAACCTCACCCGGCGCTTCGCGCCCCCACGGAGCTCTTGGCCATGGATGGCGGCGCTCCCCAAGGGGGAGGTAATCACAAAAGCGCCGCCATGAACACCTTGCACAACGTCTCCATGCCTTCGCGGTCTTCCTCGTCGAAACGCGCGATCTTCGGCGAGTCCACGTCCCACACGCCCAGCAGCGAGCCGTCGGCGCGGACCAGCGGCACCACGATCTCCGATTGCGA
>DASSFA010000022.1:0-4269 GCA_035694895.1 Rhodanobacteraceae bacterium
AGAGCGCTACAATGGCATTGTAGAGGTCGCCGGTTCGATCCCGGCTGGCTCCACCACTCCCCGCTGTCCCCATCGTCTAGAGGCCTAGGACACCACCCTTTCACGGTGGCGACCGGGGTTCGAATCCCCGTGGGGACGCCAAGGGCGTGCAGCCGTGATGTTGGTGGTTGCGCATCTTTTGAAGCACGCTGGAATGTTGCACAATTGCGTTTCACGAAAATCGTTTTCGGTGACAACGGAGCGGTAGTTCAGCTGGTTAGAATGCTGGCCTGTCACGCCGGAGGTCGCGGGTTCGAGTCCCGTCCGCTCCGCCACTCATCAAGACGAATCGCAAGGAGCCCGCCGCGCGCGGGCTTTTTTGCGCGCGCGATCCGGGATGCGATTGAATCGAAAGCTTCCGGACAGGTCGCGCACCCATTCTCGCGGTGACTTCCGGCAGCCCTTCCCAATTTGATTGATACGTTATATCGTTTCGCCCTTCACCGGCCGCTCACGATCACGGCTCGCATGAACATCCTCCGGGCCGCTGCACTTCGATTCCCCTTGCTCGTCCTGCCCTGCGCGATGCTGGGCCTGCTGGCCGGTTGCGCGGTCGGGCCCGACTTCGAAAAGCCGGCAGCGCCAAAAGTCGGCGGTTACATAGCGCAGCCGCTTGCAACGACCACCGCCACGCCGAATGTCGCGGGTGGCGAGGCGCAGCGCTTCGACATGGGCGCAGACCTCTCCGGCGAGTGGTGGACGCTGTTCCATTCGAAGCAATTGAATGCGCTGATCGAACAGGCGCTCGCCAACAATCACGACCTGAAGGCTGCGCAGGCCGCGCTGAAGGTCGCGCACGAGAACACCCTGGCGCAACGTGGCGCCTTCTTCCCCAGCGTGGCCGCGACGTTTTCGGCGAGCCGGAACAAGCAGTCCACGTCGCTTGCGCCGGCGCCGAACTTTCCGGCGGTGCCGGAAGAATTCCTGTACAACCTGTACACCCCGCAGCTCAACATTTCCTACACGCCCGACGTGTTCGGCCTGAACCGCCGCACGGTGGAATCGCTGCGCGCGCAGGAAAACGCCACGCGCTTTCAGATGCTGGCGACGTACACCACGCTCACCTCGAACGTCGTGGTGGCCGCGATCCAGGAGGCCGCGATGCGCGCGCAGATCGAAGCCACCCGCGAGCTGATCGCCGATGACACGAAGATGCTGCAGTTGCTGCAGTACCAATCCGACAAGGGCTATGCGAGCGGGCTCGACATCGCCGGCCAGCAATCGCAGCTCGCGCAGGCGAAAGCCACGCTGCCGCCGCTTGTCAAACAGGAAGCACAGTTGCAGCACCAGCTCGCGGTGCTGACCGGGCGTTTCCCCGGCGAGATGCCGGCACAGCAATTCGACCTCGCCGACCTGCAATTGCCGCAGGAGTTGCCGGTCAGTCTGCCCTCGACGCTGGTCCAGCAACGGCCCGACGTGCGGCAGGCGCAGGCAAACCTGCATGCCGCCAGCGCGCAGGTGGGCGTGGCCATCGCCAATCGCTTTCCCAACATCGCCTTGAGCGCCAACGCGGGCAGCACCGCGCTCGCGATCGGGGAACTGTTCAAGGCCGGCACGGGTTTCTGGGGGCTGGCTGCCGACCTCACCGCGCCGATTTTCCAGGGCGGAACCTTGAAGCACCAGGAACGCGCGGCCAAGGCCGCGTACACGGAAGCCTCGGAGCAATACAAGAGCACGGTGCTGACTGCCTTCCAGAACGTCGCCGACACGCTCACGGCCTTGCAGCAGGATGCCGATGCGCTCAACGCCACCGCTGCCGCGGAACACGCCGCCAGGACCACGCTCGACCTCGCGCAGCAGCAGGCGCGCGACGGTTACACCAGCGATCTTGCGCTGCTCACCGCGGAAGCGAACTACCAGCAGGCGCGCATCTCGCTGGTGCAGGCTCAGGCCGAACGCTACGCCGACACGGCTGCGCTGTTCCAGGCGCTGGGCGGCGGCTGGTGGCACCGTACGGATCTGGGTGGGGATAACAATGAAAAATGATTTGCGCTCGCGCGCGTTCGGGATTGCCGTGCTCGCGCTGCTGGCAGGCGTAGCCGGCTGCTCGTCCCACAACGGCAATGCGGACGTCTCGTCCGCAAATGCCAGCAACGTCACGCTGACACAAGCGCAGCGCCAGCGCATGACGCTCTACACCATCGCGCCTTCGAGCTTCCACAAGGCGGTGGACACCACCGGTGTGGTGGACTTCGACCAGGACCAGGCGACCGCGGTGCTGGCGCCGTTCTCCGGCCCCGTTTCGCGACTGCTGGTCGCACCAGGCGACCTGGTGAAGAAAGGCCAGCCGCTGGCGACGGTGGCTTCGCCGGATTTCGCCGCCGCCGTCGCGGCGTACCGGAAAGCGATCGCGACCGCCAACACCGACCGTCGCCTCGCCGACCTGGACGCGGATATGCTGAAGCATCACGCCATCGCGCCACGCGAGGCCGAGCAGGCGCAGACCGACGCGGTGAATGCGGAAGCCGATCGCGACGCGGCGCTGCAGGCGCTGGTCGCGCTGGACGTGGATCCGCAAGTAATCAGGGACGTGCAAGCCGGCAAGCCGACGGGAAGGATAGAAGGCACGATCCGCGCACCGATCGCGGGCACCGTCGTCGAGAAGAACATCACGCCTGGACAACTGCTGCAGGCCGGCAGCACGCCCTGCTTCACCATCGCCGATCTTTCGAAGGTCTGGGTGATGGCGCAGCTGTTCGGCAACGACGAGCAATCGGTGCACGCCGGCGATCCCGCGCAGGTCTTCACGGGTGACGACGGGAAGCCGATCGCCGGCACGGTGACGAATGTCGGCGCCGAAGTGGACCCGGATACCCGCGCGGTGACCGCCCGGGTCAGCGTGCCCAATCCGCAACGCGCGCTGAAGAAGCAGATGTACGTGCGCGTTCGGATCGTTTCGCACGAAGCGGTGCAAGGCATCCTGGTGCCTGTCTCGGCCATCCTGCGCGATGACGACAACCTGCCCTTCGTCTATGTCGCCGAGTCCGACGGCAGCTTCGCGCGGCGGCACGTGACGCTCGGGATCCGCTCCGGCGATCGCGAGCAGATCCTCTCCGGCCTGCGTGCGGGCGAGCGCATCGTCAGCGACGGCGGCCTGTTCCTGCGCTTCATGCAAAGCCAATGAGCGCGCTTCCGCAGGACAACGCGGCGCGCGAGCGCGCGTCGCTGATCAATCGCATCGTCGGCTTCGCGCTGGCGCAGCGGCTGCTGATCATCCTGCTGGCGCTGGCGCTGGTCGGCGCGGGCTGGTGGGCGCTGAAGCGGCTGCCGATGGATGCCTATCCCGACCTCTCGCCGCCGATGGTGGACATCGTCACGCAGTGGCCGGGGCATTCGGCGGAAGAAGTCGAGCGCCTGATCAGCGTGCCGGTCGAGCGCGCGATGAGCGACGTGCCCGACGTGGTGATGAAGCGCTCGGTGTCACTGTACGGCTTGTCGGATGTCACCCTGACCTTCCGCGAGGGCACCGACAACTACTTCGCACGCCAGCGCGTGTTCAATCGCCTCTCCGGCATCGGCCTGCCGGATGGCGTAACGCCTTCGATCTCGCCGCTGTCCTCGCCTTCCGGCCTGATCTACCGCTACGTGCTGCAAAGTCCGGATCGTTCGCCGACCGAATTGAAGACCTGGGAAGACTGGGTGATCGCGCCGCAATACCGCGCGGTCGCCGGGGTAGCGGACGACTCCGCGTTCGGCGGCGGCGACATGCAATACCAGGTGCTGCTCGACCCGGCGAAGATCGCCGCGGTCGGACTGACGGTGCCGCAGGTCGAGGCCTCGCTCGCCGCCAACAACGGCAATGCCGGCGGCGGCTTCTATTCGCAGGGCGGACAGTTCTATTACGTGCGCGGGCTCGGGCGCCTGCAGACGGTGCAAGACATCGGCAACGTGGTGCTGGCGGTTCACAACGGCACGCCGATCCTCGTGAAGGACGTCGGCAAGGTCACGCTCGGCATCGCGCCACGCCTCGGCGAATTCGGATACATGAACCAGGACGACGCCGTCGAAGGCGTGATCCTGATGCGCACCGGCGAGAAGACGCAGGAGGTGCTGAAGCGCATCGAAGCCAGGACGCAGGAACTCAATTCGCAAGTCCTGCCGAAGGATATCCGGATCCACCCCTTCTACGACCTCAGCAACCTGATCGCGGAAACCACGCAGGTGGTGGTGCACAACCTCTTCATCGGCGTGCTGTTGGTGATCGCGGTGCTGGTGTTCTTCCTCTACGAC
>DASSFA010000023.1:0-5187 GCA_035694895.1 Rhodanobacteraceae bacterium
GGCGATGCCGACCACGATCACCGCGGTCGAACCGAGCCGCTGCTTCAGCGTGCTCAGGCCGACGTTGGTGACCGAGAGCGTGCGGCGGCCTGCGCGAGTGAATGCCAGCCACAACGCCAGTACTGCCAACAGCACAAGGACCACCGACAGCGGCAGCGCCGTCCACACGATCAGCCATGCGATCACGACCGCGAGCAGGCCCAGTCCCGAAAGGAATCTTTTCATGGCATTCGCTCCTCAGCGCCCCGCGAGAGCATCGACGATGCGCAGCCGCATGCCGCGCATCGCGGGCAGCGCACCGACGACGAGTCCGATCACGACCATCAGCACGACTCCCTCGATCCAGCTGCTGGCGCCGATCGGCGGCAACTGGATCATGCCGCCGCTACCCTTGGCGAGGGCGGGCGCCAGCACGCTGGCGATGGCCAGCCCGATCACACCGCCGATCAGCAACAGCAGGATCGCTTCGGCAAGCACCAATCCCAGCACGCTGCGATTGGTGAAGCCGATCGTCTTCAGCACGGCCAATTCCGGGATCCGTTCGCGCACCGCCTGCGCCATGGTGTTGCCGGTCAGCAGGATCAGGGTGAAGAACACGGCCGCCATGATCGCTTCCACGATCAGGCCGATGTTGCCGATCTGCTTGGCGAAGGACGCATTGAACGCGTTGGCGGTCTGGGTCTTGGTTTCGTGATCGGAGTTGGCCGACAGTGCATCGATCGAGTGCGCCACTCGGTCGGCCTGCTTCGGATCCTTCAGCTTCACCACGTACCAGCCCACTTCGTGCTGGCTGTACGCGTTGGCCTCGTCGAAATAGGTCCAGTGCATGAAGAACATCTGGTCCATGCCGTTGGGCGCGTCCCTGGTGGTCTTGAAAATCCCGACGATCTCGAACGGCCAGGTCTTGTCGCCGTTTTTCTGCGGGAAGATCTGCGACTGCAGCGGAATGTTGTCGCCCACCTTCCAGTGGTAGCGCGCAGCCAGTGCCTCGCCGACGAGCGCGCCGTCGCGGGTGCGCGAGAATGCCTCGCGCGCGGCCGGGCTGAGGATCAGATTGGAATTGATGTCAAGGTAATCCTCGTCCACCGCGAAACTGAAGACGAAATTCTTCGGGTCCTGGTACACGCCGCCGAACCAGTTCTCGTGGCCTACCGCCTCCACGCCCGGCACTGCGGCGATGCGCTGCTTCAGGCTCAGCGGCAGACCCGTCATGATCGAGAAGCGCGAGGCGACCACCAGCCGCTCGTTGCCAGCCAGCGTGTCGCTGCCACCGGTGAAGGCCACGCGCGTCGCGTTGAGCAATCCGAACAGCAGGAACGCGGCGAAGATGGAAATCAGCGTGAAGATCGTGCGCGCCTTGCGTCGGAACAGCGCGGCCCAGATCAGATGGAAGTATTTCATGTGCGCTCCCGGGCTCAGGCCGTGCGCTGCTGTTCGACGAGCGCACCCTTGTCCAGATGCAGCGTGTGGGTGGCGTACTCGGCGGCCTTGGGATCGTGCGTGACCATCACGATGGTCTTGCCGTGCTCGCGGTTGAGCCGCTGCAGCAGCGTCAGCACTTCCTCCGCGGACTGGCGATCGAGGTCGCCGGTCGGCTCGTCGCAGACCCGCAGCGTGGGATCGGACACGATCGCGCGCGCGATCGCCACGCGCTGCTTCTGACCACCGGAGAGTTCGCTCGGCTTGTGCGAAGCGCGATCGGCCAGGCCGACCAGCTGCAGCGCGATCGCCGCATTCTTCTTGCGCTGCGAAGCGGAAAGCTTGGTGAGCAGGAGCGGCAGCTCGACATTCTTCTGCGCCGACAGCGCCGGCATCAGATTGTAGAACTGGAACACGAAGCCGACGTTGGCTGCGCGCCAGCGCGCGAGCTCGCCCTCGCCCATCCTGTCGATGCGCTTGCCGCCCACGCTGATGCTGCCGTCGGTGGGGGAATCCAGGCCTCCGATCATGTTGAGCAGCGTGGTCTTGCCGGAACCCGACGGGCCCATCAGCGCAAAGAAGTCGCCGGATGCGATGCCCAGGTCCACGTGATGCAGCACCTCGAGCTTCTGCTTGCCACGCACGTAGACCTTGGACAGATTGCGGATCTGCACCAGCGGCTGGCCCGCGCCCTGGCCCGCCGTGCTGCGCGCCTCTGCGACTGCTGCGTTCATCGGATGTCTCCCGGTACTCGTTAACCGTTGCTTCCCGCCATCACCTTGACCTTCGCCCCGTCCGCCAACTGCGCGGTCGGCGCCGACACCACCTGCGCGCCGGCGCTCAGGCCGGAGGTCACCTGCTTCAAATCGTTGAAATCCGCACCGGTCGCAACGGACGTTTGCCTGACGTGATCGCCTTCGATCACGAACACGACGTCGCGGCCGTCACGCTGCGCAATCGCGCTTTTGGGCACCAGCACGCCCGCGATCGGCCTGGCGTTGTCGGCGCGTTTCTCCAGGAACGACACGCGCACGCCCATCTCCGGGATGATGCGGGGGTCCTTCTGATCGAAGGCGATCCGCACCTTCACCGTCGCCTTGCTGCGGTCGGCGCTCGGGATGATCGCGATCACGTGCGCGGGAATGCGCCAGTCCGGATAGGCATCCAGCACGGCCTCCACCGGCATGCCCGGTTGCACGCGACCGATGTAGGCCTCGTTGACGTCCACATCCACTTCCAGCGAATCCATGTCCACGATCGTCGCGACGCCCGTGCGCGTGAAGCCGCCGCCAGCCGAGAACGGCGAGACGATCTCGCCCACCTGTGCCGCCTTGTCGGTGATGACGCCGTCGAACGGCGCGCGCACCACGCAGTAATCGAAGTTGACCTGTGCAGAAGTGACCTGCGCCGCCGCGGCCTGCGCGCTCTTCTGCGCGGCCAGCAACGTCGCCTGCGCGGTTTCGGCCTGGGTACGCGCCTGTTCGGCCTGCTGTCTGGACACCAGCCCGCGCACAACGATGGATTCCAGGCGCTTCGCGTCGTGCTGTGCCTGTTCGAGTTGCGCGCGAGCCTCTCCGACCTGTGCCTGCGCCGCCGCGTACTGTGCCTTGGCCGCATCCAGCGCCGCGCGATAGCCGCTGTCGTCCAGCCGCGCGAGGATCTGATCCTTCCTGACGTGCTCGCCTTCTTCCACCAGCACCTCGGTCAACGTGCCGGTGATCTGCGCCGACACGGTCGCCTCGCGGCGCGCGACCACATAACCGGTTGCCTGCAGTACCGTACCTGCATCGGCGTCCGAAGCGGGCGCGACCGCCGTGGCGACCTGCACCTCGACCGCTCTGGTGCGCAGCATGAACACCGCTGCGCCGGCCGCGACCAGCAGCAGCACGACAGCGCCCGCGATCCACGGCCAGCGCGCAGTGCGCGCGCCATCGTCCTCGCGCTGATCGCGTTCGATGCGCAATTGTTTCAGCAGGTCACCGTGGTCCAAGTCGTTCCCCTTGCGCGCGAAGGTCTGCTTGGCGCGCGAGTGTGGCATAGCTTGGCAGTTGCAGCATGTGCGCGACAGCCACGGGCATCAGATGCCGCATCTGACACCTGTCATGCCGTTGCCGGCCGCGCTAGCATTCGTGCTTTCGCAGGAATCCGCCATGCACTACGCCATCGAACCGGCTCCCGTTCCTTCCCTGTCCATCTACGGCAGCGACGCGCGATTTCCCGTGCACCGCATCTACTGCATCGGCCGCAATTACGCCGAGCACGCGAAGGAGATGGGCGCGGAAGTGGTCAGCCGCGGCAATCCGGTGTTCTTCCTGAAGCCGGCCGATGCGATCGTGACGGGCAACGAGGTGCCCTACCCTTCGGTCACCCGCGAGCTGCATCACGAAGTGGAAATGGTGGTCGCGCTTTCAGGCGGCGGTCGCGATGTTGATGCCGCGCGCGCCCTGGATTGCGTGTTCGGCTACGGCGTAGGGCTGGATCTGACCCGCCGCGACCTCCAGGCGGCGGCGAAAGCCAAGGGCTTGCCGTGGGACACCGCCAAGGCGTTCGATGGCTCTGCGCCGGTTTCCAGGCTGCGCGCCGCGAGCGAGATCGGGCACCCCTCGCGCGCCCGTTTGTCACTGCGGGTGAACGGCGAAGTCCGGCAGGATACCGATATCGCCGACATGATTTTTCCCGTCGCCGACATCATCGCGGAGTTGTCGAAGCTGTTCGAACTGCGCGCGGGCGACCTGATCTTCACCGGCACGCCGGCGGGGGTGGGCCCGCTCGCCCGCGGCGACGTCTTTGCCGCCGAATTGCAGGGAATCGCAAAGCTGGAAGGCCGCATCGTCTGACGTTTGCGGCATCCCTCAAACGCGCTACAGTCATTGCGCTGCTCGTGCAGGGGATTCCGTTCCGTTCAAGGAGGGTAGGCAATGAGCTTCGTCAGCGATTTCAAGGCCTTCATCATGCGCGGCAATGTCGTGGATCTGGCCGTTGCCGTGGTCATCGGCGCCGCTTTCGGCAGGGTCGTCACCTCATTCGTCAACGACGTGCTGATGCCCCCGATCGGCCTGCTGATTGGCGGCATTGATTTTTCCAGCCTCAAGCTGATCATCAAGAACTCGCCCGATCCCAAGCAGATCGTCTCGATCAATTACGGCGCCTTCATCAACACCGTGATCTCTTTCCTGATCATCGCGCTTGCCGTATTCATCGTGATCAAGCTGATGGAACGCGCGATGCCGAAAAAACCCGCCGCACCGGCCGCGCCGCCGGCCGACGTGGTGCTGCTCACGGAGATCCGCGACCTGCTGAAGCAGCGCCCCCTGTAAGGTTCATGGGCATCGAGATTCTCCAGACCGACATCACGACCCTGGCGCTGGACGCCATCGTCAACGCGGCGAACGAGAGTCTCCTGGGCGGCGGCGGCGTGGACGGAGCGATCCACCGCGCCGCCGGGCCGCGTCTGCTGGAGGCCTGCCGCGCCCTGCCGCAGGTGCGCCCGTACGTGCGCTGCCCGACCGGCGAGGCGCGCATCACGCCCGGCTTCGATCTTCCCGCGCGGTTCGTGATCCATACCGTCGGCCCCATCTGGCAGGGCGGCACAGGGCGTGAACCGGAACTCCTGGCCTCGTGTTATCGCAGCTCGCTTGCGCTGGCGCGCGCCAACGACATCGGCAGCATTGCGTTTCCCGCGATCAGTTGCGGCATCTACGGATATCCGCGCGATGCCGCGGCGGCGATCGCGTTGAGCGTGCTCGCGGAAGAAGCCGCCCTGACGCA
>DASSFA010000024.1:0-2006 GCA_035694895.1 Rhodanobacteraceae bacterium
GGCATTTGCGAAAGAGCCGTCATCCCGGTCAGGGAATGACCGGGACCCAGTCGCAGGGACGCAATCCTCGCCACTGGATTCCGGCCTGCGCCGGAATGACGAGCAAAAGCTGGACACGATCGCAGTCGCGCAGCAACTCGCCATCACCGTCGCACCGCTCGAGCGCGGGTTCATCCTCGAACAGCCGCGCATTGCGGTGTTCACCGAGCGCGAGCTGATCGGCGAGCGCGCGCGCACCGAACGGCGGCGACGCGTCAGCGAACGCGATCCCGAAGCCATCGTGCGCGATCTCTCCGAACTCGCGATCGGCGCGCCGATCGTGCACGTGGACCACGGCGTCGGACGTTACCTCGGCCTGGTCACGCTGGACGTCGGCAACATGCCCGGCGAATTCCTCGCCATCGAATACGCGAAGGAAGCCAAGCTGTACGTGCCGGTCGCGCAGTTGTCGCTGGTCAGCCGCTACACGGGCGCGGCGCCGGAACTGGCACCGCTGCATTCGCTGGGCGGCGATGCCTGGGAACGCGCCAAGAAGAAAGCCGCCGAAAAGGTGCGCGACGCCGCGGCGGAATTGCTGGCCATCCACGCGCAACGCGCCTCGCGTCCCGGTGTGGCGTTCCAGATTGACCGCGCGATGCTGGGCCAGTTCGCCGATGGCTTCCCGTTCGAAGAGACGCCTGACCAGCAGGCCGCGATTGACGCGGTGCTGCAGGACCTCGCATCAACGCAGCCGATGGACCGCGTGGTCTGCGGCGACGTCGGCTTCGGCAAGACCGAAGTCGCGCTGCGCGCCGCCTTCGCCGCCGCGACCGCCGGCAAGCAGGTCGCGCTGCTGGTGCCGACCACGTTGCTGGCGCAGCAGCACTACGACAACTTCCGCGACCGCCTCGCCGATTTCCCGGTGCGCGTGGAATTGCTCTCGCGTTTCCGCTCGAAGAAGGACACCACCGAGGCGCTGAAGAAACTCGCCGACGGCAAGGTGGATGTGGTGATCGGCACGCACAAACTCCTGCAGCCGGACGTGAAGTTCAAGGACCTCGGCCTCGTGATCGTGGACGAGGAGCACCGTTTCGGCGTGCGCCACAAGGAGCAGTTGAAGAAGCTGCGCGCGGAAGTGGACCTGCTCACGCTCACCGCCACCCCGATCCCGCGCACGCTGAACATGGCCATGAGCGGCCTGCGCGATCTTTCCATCATCGCCACGCCGCCCGCGCACCGCATGGCCGTGAAGACGCTGGTGGCCAATTACGATCCGGCCATGATCCGCGAAGCGTTCCAGCGCGAACTCTCGCGCGGCGGCCAGGTGTATTTCCTGCACAACAGCGTGGACACCATCGAGCGCACCGCGCGCGAACTGGAAGCGCTGGTGCCCGACGCGCGCATCCGCATCGCGCACGGGCAGATGCACGAGCGCGAACTGGAGCAGGCGATGCTGGATTTCCATCGCCAGCGCTTCAACGTGCTGGTGTGCACGACCATCATCGAGTCGGGCATCGACGTACCGACCGCGAACACGATCATCATCGATCGCGCCGACCACTTCGGCCTCGCGCAACTGCACCAGTTGCGCGGGCGCGTCGGCCGTTCGCACCATCGCGCGTACGCCTACCTGATCGTGCCGGATCGTAAGGCGATGACCGCGGACGCGGAGAAGCGTCTGGAAGCACTCGCTGCCTTGGAAGAACTCGGCGCCGGCTTCACGCTGGCCACGCACGACCTGGAAATCCGCGGCGCCGGCGAGCTGCTGGGCGAAGAGCAATCCGGGCAGATCCAGGAGATCGGCTTTTCGCTTTACACGGAACTGCTGGACCGCGCGGTGCGCGCATTGAAGAGCGGCAAGGTGCCGGATTTCGAGCTCAGCAGCGAACATGAAACCGAAATCGAGCTGCACCTGCCCGCGCTGATCCCCGACGACTACCTGCCCGACGTGCACGCGCGCCTGACCTTGTACAAGCGCATCGCCGGCGCCCGCGACGATTT
Organism: Rhodanobacteraceae bacterium; assembly: GCA_035694895.1. GTDB lineage: Bacteria > Pseudomonadota > Gammaproteobacteria > Xanthomonadales > Rhodanobacteraceae > 66-474. The sequence goes on from DASSFA010000024.1 coordinate 1,981, forward strand.
CGCGCTGCGCGAACTGCAGGTGGAAA
>DASSFA010000025.1:0-4322 GCA_035694895.1 Rhodanobacteraceae bacterium
CGGCTGAAGATCACTTCCTGCGCGATCCCCGCGCGATCGGCCACTTCGGTCGGCGCGGCCAGGCCTTCGGTCAGCGGCTTGATGATGTTGTTTTCCTGCACCAGGATCGTGGTGGTGGCCTCGTATTTCTTCGGCCAGAGCAGGCCGAGCGCGAGCGCCAGCAGCGCAATCACCGCGAACAGGATGCCGATCGCCAGCCGGCGGCGCTTCGCCTCTTTCGCCATCATCCCGCCCACCAGCCAGAAGCTGTACGCGTTGGCGGGGATCAGTTCATTTGCCATGGTCTTCTTCCTTGAAGCTGAGAGCAGCCGTTCCTCGGCCGCGTGTTCCGCGCGTCGGCGCGTGCCCGGATCGTGGATGGGCGCCCGGCGGCGGCCGCCGGGCGTCGCTACTCAAAACGCCTTGGTCGGAACCGTGATCACGTCGCCCGGCTGCACCGGGTAATTGGTGGACAGGTCGCCGCGATCGAGGACCTTGTCGAGCCGCACGTTGTAGGCCTTGGTACCGCCGCTTGCCATCTTGCGATACAGCTCGGTGTCATCCGCTGCGGCAAACTCGTTGGTGCCGCCGGCGGCCAGCACCGCGTCCAGCACGGTCATGCCCTGGCGATAGGGAATCGACACCGGCTGATGCACCGCGCCGGTCACGCGCACGCGGGAGAGATATTCATGGCTGCGCAGCTGGGTCAGGATCACCGCCACCTGCGGATCGCGGATGTACTTGCCGAGCTTGTCCTGGATCTCGTCGGCGACTTCTTCCGGCGTCTTGCCGCCGGCCTGCACGTCGCCGATCAGCGGCACGGTGATCTTGCCGTCCGGGCGCACCGGCACGCTCACGCTCAGATCGGGGTTCTGCCAGACGGTGACCTGCAACTGGTCGTCAACGCCGATCAGGTAATTCTTCACCGCCTGTGCGTCGGGATTGTAGGGCGGCGCCTGATTGGAACCGGAAGTCGTGGCGCAGGCCGCAAGCAGCAGTACCGCGCTAACCATCGCAACGAAACGGAACATGGTGAGCCTCCTTGCCTTGGCGGAACGAGCCAACCCTGGCTCGCGAAAATTGCCGATGCCGGAGCTCGAGACGATCTACTCCGGAATGAAAATCGAACACCAGCTTTGCGCTATTTGTACTACTTGCGCGTGCACGCGACGTGAACTCCGGACAGCTCGGCCCGGGCGCGAAGGACTTCACCCCGACGGGAATGCGCGCCTGCTTTCGGCTCGGGTGCACGCGCCATCGATCACCTCGGATCGCGCAGGCGCAGCAGCCCGCAGTCGATCGCCAGGCGGCGGCGCACGCCGCTCAGACCTTGTAGAAATCGCGATACCACGCGACGAATCGGCGGACGCCTTCTTCCACCGGCGTGGAGGGCGAATAGCCGGTATCGCGCGTGAGTTCCGCGACGTCCGCATACGTGTCGGGCACGTCGCCAGGCTGCAGCGGCAGCAGAATTTTTTCCGCCTTGCGGCCGAGCGCGTCCTCAAGCACTTCGATGTAGCGCGACAACTGCACCGGCCGGTGATTGCCGATGTTGTACACGCGGTACGGCGCGCCGGAGGTCTCCGGCGTGGGATGCAGCGGATCGAAATCCGGATCGCCCCGCGGTATGCGATCGAGCACGCGGATCACGCCCTCGACGATGTCGTCAACGTAGGTGAAGTCGCGCGTGTGGTGGCCGTTGTTGAACACCGGGATCGGCTCGTTGCCGAGGATCTTGCGGGTGAACAGGAACAGCGCCATGTCCGGCCGGCCCCATGGCCCGTAAACGGTGAAGAAGCGCAAGCCGGTCGTCGGCAACGCGTACAGATGGCTGTAGGTGTGCGCCATCAGTTCGTTGGCTTTCTTGGTTGCCGCGTACAGGCTCACCGGGTGATCCACCTCGTCGCGCACGGAGAACGGCAGCTTCTTGTTGGCACCGTACACCGAACTGGAGGATGCGTAGACCAGATGCTCGACGCCGTTGTGCCGGCAGGCTTCGAGGATGTTGATGAAGCCGACCAGGTTGGACTCGACGTACGCGTGCGGGTTCTCGATCGAATAGCGCACGCCGGCCTGCGCGGCGAGGTTCACCACGCGCGCAGGCTTGAATTCTGCGAAGGCGCGCTCGACGGCTGCACGATCCTCGATGCCAGCCTGGACGAACGAAAAATTTTCCCGTGACGTCAGCCGCGACAAGCGCGCGCGCTTGAGATTGACGTCGTAATACGGATTGAGGTTGTCGTAGCCGAGCACCGTGTCGCCGCGCGCCAGCAGGCGCTCGGACAATGCGGCGCCGATGAAGCCGGCGGCTCCCGTGACCAGTATGCGCATTCCCTTGTCCTTTGGTTCGGTATGAGTCGGGCTCCGGGCAGAGCACGATTCCAATAGTATGCACGCGCCGCGCGCGGGTTCGTCAGCCGGTGCCTTCCGGCACATGTCCCGGCGGTCGCACGGCACGAGGATCGGCGCGAATCATCGGCGATGGGGAACAGCGCAATGAGGGTGGGCTTGAAGCTGTCCGCGGGCTTGTTGTGCGCATTCGCGGCGATGTTCTCGATTGCGGCATTCGCGGCCGACAAGGGCGACAACCGCGAAGACGTGGTCGTGGACCTGCACCACATGATCCCGATGCGCGACGGCGTGCAACTGGCGGCGACCATCTGGCGGCCTTCGAACCAGGCGAAGCCGCTGCCGGCCGTGCTGGTGATGACGCCCTACATCACGGACGAAACCCAGGCCCGCGCGGTGAAGTTCGCCACGCACGGATACGTCTACGTCAGCGTCGACGTGCGCGGGCGCGGCACTTCGCAAGGCAGGTTCACGCCGCTCTACGGCAATGGTCCGGATGGCGCGGACGTGATCGCCTGGCTGGCGAAGCAGCCGTGGTGCGACGGCCGCGTGGTCACGCGCGGCGGTTCCTACCGCGGCATGGACCAGTGGCAGATCCTCGCCGAACATCCCCCGCACCTGGCAGCCGCGGTGCCGACCGCGGCGGTGTATCCGGGCTGGGACTTCCCGCAGCCCAGGGGCATCTTCATCAGCTACATGGCGCAGTGGCTGGCCTATACCAGCGGCCAGACCGGCCAGGACAATCTTTTCGGTGACGGCAAGTACTGGACCACGCGTTTCGTGGACGCGTACGAATCCAACCAGCCGTTCTACAAGCTCGCCGATCTCTCCGGCACCAATCGCGATGCCTTCCTGCAATGGCTGGATCATCCGGCCCATGACGCCTACTGGGCGGCGTACAACCCCAAGCCCGATGACTACAAGTCCATCGACATCCCGATCCTCACCATCACCGGCTATTTCGATGGCGACCAGCCGGGCGCGTTGCGCTATTACCGGGAGTTCATGGCGAATGCCTCGGCGAATGCGAAGAAGCGTTTCTACCTGCTGATGGGCCCATGGGATCACCCCGGCACGCGCCATCCGCAGCAGAAGCTGGGCGGGCTGACCTTCGACAAGAAATCGGTGCTGGACATCGATCAGCTCCACATCGATTTCTTCGACTGGGTGCTGAAGGGCGGCAAGCGCCCCGGCATCCTGAGCGACCGCGTCAATTACTACGTGATGGGTGCGGACGAATGGCGCCACGCCGATGCATTGAAGGATCTGTCCGACCATACGCTGCGGTTGTACCTGTCCTCCCCGGACAGCGACGCGCATGACGTCTTCCATTCGGGATTCCTGACGACACAAGAGCCCGCCGATCAGCCGGCCGACACCTTCAGCGACGATCCGCTGAAACTGACGCCTGCTGACGAATTGCTGAAAGAACAAGGCGACGATCCGCTCGTGCATTCGGCCGAGCCGTTCAAGACCGACCGCCTGATCTACGTCAGTGACCGGCTGCCGAAGGCGATCACGCTGGCAGGCGCGATGCAGTTGCTGGCGAACATCTCGCTCGATACACCCGACGGCGACATCGGCGCGGAAGTGGATGCAATCCTGCCGGACGGCCGCACGCTGGTGCTGGGCCAGGACATGATGCGCGCGCGCTTCCGCCATGGCATGGTGAAAGCCGAGCCGGCAACGCCGGGCGCGGTCGAGCCGTGGCGCTTCGACGGGTTCTATTTCACCGTGCGTGAACTGCCGAAAGGCACGCGGCTGCGCCTGGTACTGGCGCCGTTGAACATCCCGGACTTGCAGAAGAACTACAACTCCGGTGGACGCATCGGCTACGAAACCGCGAAGGACGCGCGCACCGCGACCTTCGCGGTGCATCTGGATCCGCGGCATCCGAGTTACCTCGAGTTGCCGTTGGCCCCGGAACCGGGGAAGTGATCGGCAAGAACGGGTGCGGACGGAAGTTCGCGGCGGCGCAGGAGGTCGTCGCGAGA
>DASSFA010000026.1:0-11490 GCA_035694895.1 Rhodanobacteraceae bacterium
GATGCCGCCAAAACCTCTCGGTCAAGCCTGAAAATGATAGCAGCCGCCGAGCAGCCACCGCAAGCGGAAAAGCGTGTTTTTCAGCCGCTTACGGCCCGGCCCGGCCCGCCTGCCCGGCCGGCAGCGAAAGAGGCGCGGCAAGCGTTTTCAACGTGCGCGCTGGCCGAACAGGATGCTGCGTTCCTCTTCGGTCATCGGCCCTGCGCGACGCAGGGATTCGCCGCGTTCGTAGGCCCGCTGCGTGGCCGGACGCCGCGCGATCGCCGCGTGCCAGCGCCGTACTTCCGGAAACGGCGAGAGGTCCAGTGGCGCTCTGGAATACGGATTGATCCATGGATAGCAGGCCATGTCGGCGATCGTGTATTCGTCACCGGCGATGAACTGGCGATCGCGCAGGCGTTTGTCCAGTACGCCGAGCAGGCGTTCGGCTTCGTTGCGGTAACGCTCCATCGCATAGGGAATCTTCTCCGGCGCATAAACGTGGAAGTGCCCGTACTGACCGGTCATCGGACCCAGGCCCGCCATCTGCCAGAACAGCCACTCGATGCATTGCATGCGTGCGCGCGGATCAGCCGGAGTGAATCGCCCCGTCTTCCCGGCGAGATAAAGCAATATGGCGCCGGATTCGAACACGCTGACCGGAGCGCCGCCGTCGGCCGGCGTGCGATCCACGATCGCCGGCATCTTGTTGCTGGGCGAGATCGCGAGGTAAGCCGGCTCGAACTGCTCGCCCTTGCCGATGTTCACCGCCTTGACCGTGTGCTGCAGGCCGGCTTCCTCAAGGAACAGCGCGACCTTGTAACCGTTCGGTGTCGGCCAGAAGTAAAAATCGATCACGGTATGCTCCTGTGCCTGCTCGCGCTCCTGCATTGGGGCGCATCGGCGCATGCGCAAGAGCATCTCGCCTCGCGCGTCGAAGGAACGGGCATCAATCGCTGACGCGCGCGTTCGATACCGCACTCACTTCCCGATGCAGAACGTCGAAAAGATCGCACCGAGTAAGTCTTCGGTCGTGAATTCGCCGGTAATCTCGCCGAGCTGACGTTGCGCCTGGCGCAATTCCTCCGCGGCCAGTTCGCCCGCGCGCGCTTTGCGCAGCACGCGTTCGGCGGAATTCACGTGCACCAGCGCCCGCTCCAGCGCCAGGACGTGCCGGGAACGCGCACTGAACGTGCCCTCCTCGGCATCACTCGCGCCGGCCAGTTCCTTCAAGGCCTCGCGCAGCAGATCAAGGCCAGCGCCGGTTCGCGCCGAAAGCGCGATGATTTCCATCTGCCCACGCGTGTCGCGCGAGGGTCGCGCGTTGTCGAGGTCGATCTTGTTGATCGCCACCACCCGTGCCGTCGGCGCAGGCGCTTCATCCAGGAGATCCAGATCGGCTTGCACATGCTGCGCGTCAGTCACCAGCAGCGCGACATCGGCACGCGCCAGTTCAGCGCGCGCACGGCGGATGCCTTCGATCTCGATGGCATCGCCCGCTTGGCGCAGGCCCGCGGTATCGGCCAAGGTGAGCGTGATCTCGTCGATATGCACTTCTTCGCGCAACACATCGCGCGTGGTGCCGGGGATCTCGGCCACGATCGCGCGTTCGTCCGCTGCCAGCGCATTCAGCAGGCTCGACTTGCCCACATTCGGCCGGCCGACGATCGCCACGTGCAGGCCGTCGGTCAGGCGCACGCCGCGACGCGCTTCGACGTGCAGTTTGCGCAATTGCCCGAGGACGTCGTCCACCCGCGCGCGCAGCGCGGGATCGGCGAGGAAGTCGACTTCCTCTTCCGGAAAATCGATCGCCGCCTCGATGTGCGCGCGCACTTCGATGAGTGCACGCAGGAGCGACTGCACGCGCGAGGAGAATTCGCCCTGCAGCGAGCGAAGGGCGGCGCGTGCCTGCGCTTCCGATCGAGAAGCGATCAGATCGGCAATCGCTTCGGCCTGCGCCAAATCGAGTTTGCCGTTCAAGAACGCACGTTCCGAAAATTCGCCCGCGCGTGCCGGCCGGGCGCCGAGCGCGCACACGCGCCGGCGCAGTGCATCCAGCACCACCGGCGCGCCGTGCGCGTGGATTTCCAGCACGTGTTCACCGGTGAAGGAGTGCGGCGCCTCGAAGTAAAGCAGCAGCGCGCGATCGATCGGCGCGCCGTGTTCGTCTTTCAGTTCCGCCAACCGCGCCATGCGCGGCGTCGGGATTTCGCCGAGCCAGGCCTGCGCGATTTGCGGCACGCGCGGCCCCGACACGCGCAACACGCCGATGCCTCCGCTGCCCGGCGGTGTCGCAATCGCAACAATCGTCTCGATCGCGGCGCCGTTCATGCCCGCTCCTTTCGATCATGCCCTCGCTTTCGCGTCCGCCTGCTCGATGCGACGGGTGATCACCCACTGCTGGATCACGCTGGTCAGGCCATTGACCACGTAATAAAGCGTCAGGCCGGCCGGGAAGAACGCGAACATCACCGCGAACACGATCGGCATCACCTTCATGATCTTCGCCTGGGTCGGGTCCATGCCCGCGGCAGGCGTCAGGAACTGCGTGGCGATCATCGTGATCGTGTACAACGCCGGCAGGATGAAGTACGGATCCGGCGCCGACAGATCGTGGATCCAGCCGAAGAACGGCGCGTGTCGCAGCTCCACGCTGTACATCAATACGTAGTAGAGCGCGAAGAACACCGGGATCTGCACCAGTGAAGGCAGGCACCCGGCCATCGGGTTGACCTTCTCCTTCTTGTACAGCTCCATCATCGCCTGCTGCTGTTTCTGCTTGTCCTCGCCGTAGCGTTCCTTCAGCGCCTGGATCTTGGGCGTCAGCTTGCGCATCTTGGCGCCGGCCTTGAACTGCTGCTCGGTGAGCTTGAAGAACAGCGCCTTGATCAGCAGCACCAGCAGGATGATTGCGATGCCCCAGTTGCCGACAAAGGCGTGGAACTTCGACAGGATCCAGAACAACGGCTGCGCGATCACGGTGAAGATGCCGTAATCGATCGTCAGGTCCAGACCGGGGGCGATGGTCGAGAGCGTGTCCTGTGCCTTCGGTCCCACGTACAGGCTGGCATTGACGGTTTCGCTGTGGTCCGGCGCAACGGTAATGCCCGGCCCGCGCGCGCGGATCAGGTAGCGTGGTTTACCCGCGCTGTCCGGCGGCAGCTCGGCGCTGCTGAATTGATCCGTCTGGGCGCTCGGCGGGATCCAGCCCGCGAAGAAGTAATGCTGGATCATTGCTACCCAGCCGCCCTGCACCTCCCGGTTGAGCGGGTCCTTCTCGAACTTGTCGAAAGCCAGCTTGTTGAACTTGTCCTGCGGGCTGTACCAGGCCGCGCCCAGGAAGCTGGAGCGCTCCGGATCGTAGAACTCGAGGAAATGCTTCGGCGGCGGCGGCGGCTCCACGCGCTCGATCTGCTCGTAGGCGTTGCCGCTCCACGCGTGTGCGCTGCGGTTTTCGATCTGTTGCGCGAGCTGCACCACGTAGCTGCCACGCTTCAAGGTATAGCGCTTGCTGACGCTGATGCCGGACGGATCGCGCCAGGTCAGTTCGGCGGTGACTTCGTTCGTACCGGGCTGCATCGTGTAGGACGACGCACCGGCGGTGAACGGGGTCAGGTGATCCGGCGCCGGGCTGCCGTTGGCTCCGACCAGGCCGTCCTGCGCGACGAACAGCCGCTGGGGATCATCGCTGAGCAGGCGCACCGGCGAGGTATCGCCCTTCACCTGTTTCGGATAGGCCAGCAGATCCGCGCGCACGACACTTCCGCCGCGCGTGTCGATCGTCAGGCGCAGCACGTCGTTGCTCAGCGTGATGTACTGGCGCGGAGCGGCCGGGGACGGTGCGGCGCTTTCCGGAATGGCCGGAGCGGCGCTCGCCGCCGGCGTGGCCGCGCTGACGGAGGGTGCGGGCGCGTTCGCCGTCGGTACCTCGCCGGGCGCGGCTTTCGCAGGCGCATTCGCGCCGGCGTTCGAGTTGGCCGCGGGCGCTTGCTGGGTCGAGGCTTGCGCCGGTTGCGGCGCGTAGTCCTGCTGCCACTGGTTCCAGATCAGCCAGGCGACGAACAGCAGCGCCACGACCAGCAGGGTTCGCGTTTGATTGATCACTTCTGAAAACTCTGGTTGATCGGTTGGTGTTCGCGCCAGCCCGCCGGCACGCCGTCAGGACATTGCCGCGGACTCGATGCCCATGAACTGAAGAGCGGGTTGAACCGGGACGAGGACCCGCTGCGTGCGGGTCAATCCGCGATTGTGCCGGGCGCGCCGGCATGCTTCAACGGTTTGAGCCGCGACCACGCGGCATCTAGGTCCGCACGCAGCGCCGGACCCGCGGCCATCGCAGCCTGTTGACGCGCGACAAGCAGCAGGTCGAACGCGGGCACGCGGGCTCGCGCGAAGCGAAACGATTCGCGGGCATTGCGCTTGATGCGATTGCGGTCCACCGCGCGCTTGGACACGCGCCTCGAAACCGCCAGGCCCAGCCGCGCGGCGCCGGTATCGCTCGCGCGATAACGGATCAGGAAGAAGCGGGTGTCGAGCCTGCCCGGTGCATTGCGCAAGGCGGCGAAGTCGGCGGCTCGGCGCAGCCGCGCACTGGGCGGCAAGCCGAGCGCGATGCCCATCGTGCTTACGGAATGAGACGCTTGCGGCCCTTGGCGCGGCGGGCGGCCAGCACCTTGCGGCCGTCGGCGGTCGCCATGCGGGCGCGGAAGCCATGGGTGCGGGCGCGCTTGAGCCGGCTGGGCTGATAGGTGCGTTTCATGGAAATCTCCGGGCCGTCGCACGGGAGCTTCCCGCACCGGCATCTGTGAAAAAAGACGTGGGATGGTACGGGCGATGTGCTCGCCCGTCAAGCCGGATGCCGCATCCGGGTATCGGGAGCGCGCCGGGAATCCTTGTGCACGGATGCTAGACTGCCGGTTTGTTTTCTGGATGCGCCATGCAACACCTTCCTTTCTCCTGCGAGCTGCCATGAGCGAGTTGTGGCGGCGCTGTCTGCAACGGCTCGAAGGCGAGCTGGGCGAGCAGGTCCTGCACACCTGGCTTCACCCGCTGCAGGTGCGCGAAAGCGAAGGCGGCCTGAGCCTGTTCGCTCCGAATACCTATGCGCTGGAACGGGTGCGTTCCGAATACCTTCCTCGTATCGAGATGGCGCTCAGGGATGCCGCCGGCCGCACTGTCCCGGTGCGGCTGGAAGTGGGGTCACTCACGCCTGCGGCGGGTGCCAGGGAGAGCGTTCCCGCGCATGAGCCTGCGCAACAGACCCACCTCGATCCGCATTACACGTTCGACAACTTCGTCGAGGGCAAATCCAATCAGCTCGGCAAGGCTGCCGCGATGCAGGTGGCGCAGAATCCGGGGCGTGCCTACAACCCGCTGCTGCTCTACGGCGGGACGGGGCTCGGCAAGACGCACCTGATGCAGGCCGCCGGCAACCTGATGCGGCAGTGCAACCCGGGGATGAAGCTGCTGTACGTACACTCGGAGCGCTTCACCAGCATGATGATCGAGGCGCTGCGCACCAAGAACATGGATGATTTCAAGAAGCGCTTCCGCTCGGTGGACGCGCTGTTGATCGACGACATCCAGTTCTTCGGTGGCAAGGACACCACGCAGGAGGAGTTCTTCCACACCTTCAACACACTGGTGGAAGGCAAGCAGCAGATCATCCTCACCTGCGACCGTTATCCGCGCGAAGTGGAGAACCTCGAGCCGCGATTGAAGTCGCGGTTGAACTGGGGACTGTCGGTCGCGATCGAGCCGCCGGATTTCGAAACGCGCGCGGCGATCCTGCTCGAGAAGGCGAGGATCCGCGGCATGCGCATGCCCGAGGACGTCGCCATGCTGCTGGCGCGGCGCATTCGCACCAATGTCCGCGATCTGGAGGGCGCGCTCAACACGGTGGCCGCGCGCGCGAATTTCTTCGGGCGCGAGATTTCGCTGGAGTTCGTGCAGGAAACGCTCAGCGACCTGCTGCGCGTGCACGCGCAGGCGATCACGATCCCGAACATCCAGAAGACCGTCGCCGATTACTACCAGGTGCGCCTATCGGACCTGCTCTCCAAGAGCCGAGTACGTTCGCTTGCACGGCCCAGGCAGCTGGCGATGGCCCTGGCCAAGGAATTGACCGAACACAGCCTGCCGGAAATCGGAGAGGCCTTCGGCGGTCGCGATCACACCACGGTTCTGCACGCATGCCGCACGATCCGCGCGCTGCGCGACAACGACATGCGCGTGCATCAGGATTGGGACAAATTGATCCGTATACTTACCGGCTGAGGGAATGGAAAAACCGTGAAAAACGTCGGGAAGGGGTGTGGACAGGTTGTGTAAAGGGCGAGCTGATCGTTTTGCCCACAACCCTTCCACAGCTGAACCAGATTACGGTCAACAGGGGTTGTTGTTCGTACCCTGTTGAAATCAAAAGAATCAACGACTTTGTCAAGATAATCACAGCACCTGCTGCTGCTTTTTTATCTACAACTCGCAAAGGAGCGGGGGACCAGCCATGCGTTTCAGCATCCAAAGAGAAGCCTTGCTAAATCCCCTTCAGCAGGTGGTGGGTGTGGTCGAGCGCCGGCAGACCTTGCCGGTCCTCGCCAATCTCCTGGTGCAGGTGGAACAGGGGCGCCTGACGCTGACCGGTACGGATCTGGAAGTGGAGATGCGCGCTGGCATTGCTGTCGAAAACGCGGAGGAAGGCGCAACCACGATTCCCGCGCGCAAGCTGTTCGACATCGTGCGCGCGCTGGCGGATGGCTCACAACTCGACATCAAGCTCAACGGCGATCGCGTGGCGGTGCACGCCGGACGCAGCCGTTTCACTCTAGCTACATTGCCTGCCGAGGAATTCCCCACCATTGATTCGATCGAGTTGGTGGACAAGGTGATGTTGCCGGAAGCGACCTTGAAGGAGCTGATGGAGCGCACCGCTTTCGCCATGGCCAACCAGGACGTGCGTTACTACTTGAACGGCATGCTGCTGGATTTGCGCGATGCAGGCTTGCGCTGCGTGGCGACCGACGGCCATCGATTGGCCCTGGCGGAAACCAGGCTCGACAAGAAGGTAAGCACGAACCGGCAGATCATCATCCCGCGCAAGGGCGTCATGGAGCTGCTGGGCCTGTTCGGTGGCGATGAGGGTGAAATCACGATCGAGTTTGCGCGCAACCACCTGCGGGTGCGCCGCAACGACGTGATGTTCACGTCCAAGCTGATCGATGGCCGCTTCCCGGATTACGAGGCAGTGATCCCGTTGGGCGCCGACAAGCTGCTGCAGTTGGATCGCGAGGCATTGCGCGCGGCGCTGCAACGTGCGGCGATTCTCTCCAACGAGAAGTATCGGGGTGTGCGGCTCGAGGTCAGCCCGGGGCGACTGCGCATCGTGGCCCACAACCCGGAGCAGGAAGAGGCGGTCGAAGAGCTTGAGGCGGAAACGTCGGTGAACGACCTGGCAATTGGCTTCAATGTCGGCTATCTCCTGGATGCGTTGGGTTCGTTGAACGACGGACGGGTGCGCTTGCAACTGCGCGATGCGCAGTCCAGTTGCTTGCTGCAAGGTGCCGAGCATGACCACGTACGGCATGTGGTGATGCCGTTGCGCCTCTGACTGGCGCGAGTTTTCCAGCCTGAAGGGAGAGCGGAGCATGCGAATTGATTTGCTCCGCGCCCATCACCTGCGCTGCTTCAGTGCAGTCGAGGTCGCGCCCGGCCCTGGCTTCAATTGGCTGGTCGGCCCGAACGGCGCCGGCAAGACCACTCTGCTGGAAGCGGTTTATCTGCTCTCCCACGGGCATTCCTTCCGCGCCGGCGCGCGCGACGCGCTGGTGCAGCGAGGCCGGGCAGGGTTCGACCTGTTTGCGGAACTGAGCCGGACGAAGTCCCGACACCGGATCGGCTTGGCCCGCGGCGAAGGGGAATGGCGGGTCCAGATTGACGGTGAGCCGCGCGCCACGCTTTCTCCCCTTCTTGAGCTCTGCGCCGTGGTTTGCTTCGAACCGGGCAGTCACGCGCTGATTGCCGGGGCTGCGGAACAACGCCGGCGATTCCTGGATTGGGGGGTGTTCCATGTGGAACATCAGTCCCTGGATTGGTGGCGTGAATACCGTCGCACGCTACGCCAGCGCAATGCGTTGCTGAAGCAAGACAACAACGAGGCAGGCCAATTCGAATTCTGGGAGGCCGAGCTTGGTCGCCTCGGTGAGCGCATTGACCAAGCCCGGCGCGCCTACTTCGAGGTGCTCCAGCAGCACATCTCTGGGCTAAGTTCCACGCTGGTGCCCGAGCTCGGCGAGCCGCGGTTGGGTTTTCGCAGCGGGTGGGATCGCGAACGGACCCTGCAGGAATTGCTGGCTGAACACCGGGCTCAGGACAGGATACGTGGCCATACACGAGTGGGTCCGCATCACGCGGATTGGCGATTGGAGTTCGAGCACGCCCCGGGGCGGGAATTCCTTTCTCGCGGGCAGACCAAACTGGCGGCCTTGGCTTGTGTCATGGCGCAGGCGGCGGTGTTCGCCGCCCATTGGGGGGAATGGCCTCTGCTGTGTCTGGATGACCTGACTTCCGAGCTCGACGAAGCCCATCAGCGGATCGTGCTCGAGTGGGTCGCCGAGCGGCCCGCTCAAGTCTGGTTGACGGCGACCCAGCTGCTGGAAACGAGGGTCGGGGAAGCGACCCGGTTCCACGTGGAACACGGGAACCTGCGTCGTATCTGACATTGGCGCCAACCCTGGTGCGGTATAATTACGTGTTTGCGCGGTCGCCTGCCGCCCGAGTAACCCATGAACGACAATTACGATTCCAGCAGCATCAAGGTCCTGAAAGGTCTGGAAGCCGTCCGCAAGCGGCCCGGCATGTACATCGGCGACACCGATGACGGAACCGGCTTGCATCACATGGTTTTCGAGGTGGTGGACAACGCCATCGACGAAGCGTTGGCGGGCTACTGCGATGAAGTCATCGTCACCATCCATGACGATGGCACCGTGAGCGTCAGTGACAACGGCCGCGGCATTCCCGTCGACATGCATCCGGAGGAGGGCCGCTCCACAGCCGAAGTGGTGATGACCGTGCTGCACGCCGGCGGCAAGTTCGACGCCAATTCGTACAAGGTATCGGGCGGCCTGCATGGCGTAGGCGTCTCGGTGGTGAATGCGCTGTCCGAGCACCTGTGGCTGACCATCTACCGCGACGGCAAGGAACACCAGCAGGAGTACCAACTGGGCGAGCCGCTGTATCCGCTCAAGATAGTCGGGCCGGCCAGCCGGCGCGGCACCACGGTGCGGTTCCTGCCCAGCCCGGCGACTTTCACCAACACCGAATTCCACTACGACGTTCTCTCCAAGCGCTTGAGGGAACTCGCTTTTTTGAACTCCGGCGTGCGCATCGAGCTGATCGACCAGCGCGTGGATAAACGCGATGTCTTCCAGTACGAAGGTGGCATCCGTTCGTTCGTGCAGCATCTGGCGCAGCTGAAGACACCGCTGCACCCGAGCGTGATCCACTTCAGCTCGCAAACGGACGGCACCACGGTCGAGCTGGCGATGCAGTGGACGGATGGTTACCAGGAGTCGGTCTATTGCTTCACCAACAATATTCCGCAGAAGGATGGCGGTACGCATCTGACGGGATTTCGCGCCGCTTTGACGCGAACGTTGGCGAACTACATCGAAAAAGAGGGATTGGCGAAGAACGCCAAGATCGCGCTGGCCGGTGACGACATGCGCGAAGGACTGATCGCGGTGCTCTCGATCAAGGTCCCGGATCCCAAGTTCTCCTCGCAGACCAAGGACAAGCTGGTTTCGAGCGAGGTGAAGGGCATTGTCGAGCAGGCCGTCAACGCCAGGCTGGAAGAATTCCTGCTCGAGAATCCGTCCGAGGCTCGAGCGATCGCCGACAAGGTGGTCGAAGCTGCGCGTGCCCGGGAGGCCGCGCGCAAGGCGCGCGAACTGACCCGGCGCAAGGGTGCGCTGGACATCGCGGGGCTGCCAGGCAAGTTGGCCGATTGCCAGGAAAAGGATCCCGCGCTCTCGGAGCTGTTTCTGGTCGAGGGTGACTCGGCAGGCGGTTCGGCCAAGCAGGGCCGCAACCGCAAGTACCAGGCGGTGTTGCCGCTGAAAGGCAAGATCCTCAATGTCGAGAAGGCGCGCTTCGACAAGATGCTCAGTTCCGCCGAAGTGGGCACGTTGATTACCGCGCTCGGCACGGGCATCGGCAAGGATGAATTCAACGCGGACAAGCTTCGTTACCACCGCATCATCATCATGACCGACGCGGACGTGGACGGTTCGCACATCCGCACCCTGTTGCTCACTTTCTTCTACCGGCAGATGCCGCAGCTGATCGAGCGCGGGCATGTCTACATCGGCTTGCCGCCGTTGTACAAGATCAAGCAGGGCAAGCAGGAGCTGTATCTCAAGGATGATGCGGCGCTCAACGAATACCTGATCGCCAACGCGGTGGAAGGCGCCGAATTGGGTTACGCGCCGGACGCGCCGCCCGTGCAGGGCGAAGCCCTGGAGAAGTTGCTGCGCCAATACCAGAGCGCGCTGGACCAGGTCGCGCGCCTGGCCCAGCGCGGCGATGCGACTTTCTTCACCGCGCTGCTCGATCACGCGCCGCTGGAAGCGAACCTGTGGCAGGACGCGGCCGCACTGCGTGCGTGGATCGAAACATTGATCGCGCGCATCAATGCGACCGGTCTGGGTCGCGCGCGCTACACGCTGGAATTGCGCGATGCGATTGCCGAGCACCCGGCCGCGCTGCTGCTGACGCGCAGCCAGCACGGCAGCGACCACACCTGGGCCTTGCCGCAAACCTTTTTCACCGGCGCCGATTACCGGCCGCTGTTGGAGATGTCGCGCGCGCTGCACGGCTTCATCCGCGAAGGCGCGCAAATCCGCCGCGGCAGCGCGAGTCAGGCGATCAACGACTTCGCGCAAGCCCGGGCTTGGCTGTTCGAGGAGGCCAAGAAGGGCCGCAATATCCAGCGCTTCAAGGGCCTCGGCGAGATGAATCCGGAGCAGTTGTGGGAAACCACGGTGAATCCGGATACCCGCCGCCTGCTGCAGGTACGGATCGAGGATGCCGTCGCCGCGGATCAGATCTTCGCCACACTGATGGGCGATGTGGTCGAGCCGCGCCGCGACTTCATCGAAACCAATGCATTGAAGGTGGCGAATCTAGACGTCTGACCTGGCCGCGCGAGACCCCGGCTGTTGCGACATTCGATCCATGCCGGTTTCGCTCGGCCGTTCCGCGCCCCCTCGTCGGCCTCTCGGCCGCGCAGGAAAGTGGCTTGGAGATCCCACGCTCTGCAGCTCGCGTTGATCCCGGACCAGGCATGTGACTCAAGTAAGGGCGGGGGTAGTGGTCTAGTTTGAAATTGCGCGGTCTATTTCAGAAGATCGGACGCTTTTTCGTGGACTACCACGTCCGCGTGATCGAGCATGGGATCTTTGACGTTCTGCCCAAGTCTTACAAGAACCATCTGAACGCCCTCACGGCGAGCAA
>DASSFA010000027.1:0-4931 GCA_035694895.1 Rhodanobacteraceae bacterium
GAAACTGACTGTGCCGTACGTCAACGTCAGCGGTGCCAGCAACGTCATCCCGGGCGTCGGTCGCGTGCTCAATATCAATCCTCACGCGCGTGGCCACGGTATCGGGGTGACGGGCGGTATCGGCGGAGGCGGCTCGCCGACCGTCGTCAGCGGCTCCGCTTCCGGACTCGGCGACGTGGTGGCCCAGGCCACGTATGGTCTGGTGCGCGATGATGCCGCGCAGTTCGGCCTCGACGTCACCGGCAAGGTCAAGTTCGGCACCGCCAACGAGAACAAGGGCTTGGGCACCGGCAAGAACGACTATGGCGTGAACCTCGATGCCTACAAGGGCTTCGGGCAGTGGACGGCTTTCGGCGGCGCCGGCTGGACGAAATACGGCAGCTCGACGTACATCCCGCTGCACAATGGCTGGAACGCCAATGTCGGGGCCGGTTACAAGCTCAGCGATGCCGACAGCGTCGGCGCCTATTACTACTATCGCGAGAAGATTTCCGACGCCGGCTTCGCGCAGCGCGAGCTGACCGGCTACTGGAATCATCACATCAGCGATGCGCTTCGCCTGCAGGCCTACGCGCTGGCGGGCTTCTCCGACGGCAGCCCGGATTGGGGCCTGGGCGCTTCGGTGAAGTACGCGTTCTGATGCCGTAGTCGCCGCGCCGCGCGCTTGCAGCGCGCGGCGCGCATTCACATCCTCCTGAATCGCCCCGCGCTGCAATGGCGCGGATGGCGAAGGTTCGCATCGGCATTTCCGGCTGGCGTTATCCGCCCTGGCGGGGGGTGTTCTATCCGAAGGATCTGGTGCAGCGCGACGAGCTGCATTACGCCTCGCGCTGCTTCCCGACCATCGAATTGAACGGCTCGTTCTATTCCCTGCAGTACCCGCAAAGCTATGCGCGATGGTACGAGGACACGCCGCGCGGGTTCGTGTTCGCGGTGAAGGGGCCGCGCTTCATCACGCACGTCCGCCGGTTGCGCGGGATCGAGGCGCCGCTGGCCAACTTCTTCGCCTCGGGCGTGTTCGGGCTGCGCGAAAAGCTGGGCCCGATCCTTTGGCAATTCCCCGGCAACTTCAAATACGACCGCGATCTGTTCGCACGCTTCTTCGATCTCCTGCCGCGCAACACCGAAGCCGCGCTGAAGCTCGCGCGTCGACGCGATTTCCGCATGAAGGGTCGCTGCCGTTTGGCGATAGACCGCAACCGCAAGCTGCGCCACGCGATCGAGATCCGTCATGCCAGTTTTCTCGATGAGGACTTCGTCGCGCTGCTGCGCGAGCACGGCATCGCGCTGGTCGTGGCCGACACCGCGGGAAAGTGGCCGCGCGTGGAAGATCTCACCGCCGATTTCGTCTATATGCGCCTGCACGGGGACGTGCAGTTGTACGTGAGCGGCTACACCGACGCCGCGCTGGAGCGCTGGGCGGCGCGCATCCGCGCCTGGAGCACGGGTTCGCAGGTGGACGACGCGGAACTGATCTCGGAGAAGCCGCCGAGGCGGCGCGCATCGCGCGACGTGTATTGCTACTTCGACAACGACGCGAAAGTGCGCGCACCGTTTGACGCAATCCGGCTCACGGAAATACTCGGATTGCGGTCGCGCTCCCGGCTACCGCTCTCGACAACGACGCCAAGGTGAAGGCGCCGTTCGACGCGATGAATCTGGCGAAGAAGTTGGGGCTGCGGTGATCCCTGGATTCCGTTCGCCCTGGGCGTAGGCCCTGACCTGAAAGGGACAGGCCAAAGTCAAAAGGGCGCTTCGACTCCGCTCGCTTCACTCGCGACGCTCGGAGCGAACGGTGTTCATGACCGTGGCTTCCGCAATCGTTCGATCGGAAAAGTCGCGATCTCCTCGCCGCCCGCGCGGCGCGGCTGCCCTTCCGGCGATCCCCAGGCGTGCATTTCGATCACTTCCCAGGTCGCCGGGATCAGTCCGTTCACGCGCATGGTCTCGTAAGATTCGTACATGCGCGCGAAACGCGCCTTGCCGGTGAGGCCACGCTCGCGCTGCGCATCGGCGTTGGTGGCGCCCAGTCCCTTCAATTCGCGCAGCAGGTCGCGTGGATGCGCGTAGCGCGATATCAGGTGATCGGAATCCAGCACCGGGTCGCGCAGGCCCGCGGCGAGCGCCGCGTCGCCCAGGTCATGCATGTCCAGGAACCGGCTGACGTGCGGATGCCCGATGTAAGGGTGCATGTTGTCGGCGAGGGCCCAGGCCTCACGCAGTTCATGCAAGGTGTCCGGGCCCAGCGTGGAGACCGCCATGAACCCGCCGGGCTTCAGCACGCGCGCGAACTCCGTGAATAGTTCGCGCGGCGTCTCGCACCACTGGATGCAGAGGTTGGAATGCAGCACGTCCACGCTGCGGTCGGCCAGTGGCAGCGCGAGTGCATCGCCGCACACGCGCGCGAACGGCTTCATCCAGCCGGCGTGCCGGCGCGCGACCCGCAGCATCGGCAGCGCGAGGTCCAGCGCAATCACCTGCGCACCACGCCAGCGGCGTTTCAGGATCGCCGCGCCGCGACCCGTGCCGCAGCCCAGATCCAGGACGCACTCGGGCGTGCCCTCGTAATAATCCAGCCGCTCGATAAGCCGCGACTGCACGCGCCGCTGCAGCCCGTCGTTCTCTTCGTAGCTTCGCGCCGCGCGGCCGAATGCGCGCTGCACCTGGCGGCGATCGAAACGGAATGCGCTCATCGAGTCGGACTCATTGGATCGTGCTCACGAATGCATGTCCGCGTGTTCGCGTTCCAGCAGCTGCAGCAATGCCGCAACCACCGCTTCCGCATGGCCGATGAAGGGCGCGTGTCCGCCGCCCTCGATCCGGGTGAATGCCCCGTGGCACGTCCGTGCGCTCCATTCCATGGCTTGCCACGGCACCAGCCGGTCGCGGCGGCCGGCGATCCACGCGCTCGGTTGATCCAACTCTCGCAGGCGCGGGCGCAGGTCGGTGAGTTCCAGGATGTCCAGTCCCTCGCACAGCGCGCGCACGGAGGGCGGCTGCTCGGCGAATGCGTCGCGACGCAAGCGACGCAGGTCCTCCTGCGCACTGTCGCTGCCCAGCGCTTCCAGCGCGAGAAAACGTTCCAGCGTGCCGCGGTGATCCGTGCGCAGATCGGCGGCGAACTGCTGCAGGATTTCCGGCGAGATCGCGTGCGGCCAGTCCTGGCCACGCACGAAGCGCGGCGTCGAATCCAGCATCGCCAGCGCTTGCACGTGCCGCGGGAAATCCAGTGCGGCCTGCAGCGCGATCACGCCGCCAAGCGACCAGCCCAGCCACGTCGCGCGCGGTGTGGCCCGCGCGATCGCACGCGCACAATCGCTCGCCGTCAACGGGACTCCACTGTCGCTCGAACGTCCGTGCCCGGGCAGGTCCACCAGGTGCAGCGTGCAACGTTCTTCCAGCCGTTCGACGAGCGGCGCGAACACGGCCCCCGACATCGCCCAGCCGTGCAGCAGCACGACATGCGCATTGCCGCACCCGCGCGTTTCGATGAAAAGATCAGACATGACCGCGCATCATAGCGAGGAAGCGGCTTTGGAAGGGTGCGGAACGACCCGTGCGAGTGCATCCAACAGTCGATCCACGTCCGCCTCCTCGTGCGCGGCGGAAAAGGTGATGCGCAAACGCGCGCTGCCCGCGGGCACCGCAGGCGGCCGGATCGCGCCGACCAGCAGGCCGGCGTCTTCGAGGTCAGCGGCCGCGCGCATCGTGGCTTCCACGTCGCCGAGAAGAACCGGCTGGATGGCCGTGCGCGATTCGGCAAGCGGCAGGCCGATCTGCAGCGCGCCGCGGCGGAAGCGCGCGATCAGTGAATGCAACTTCTCACGTCGCCAGTTTTCGTTGTGCGCAATCCGCACCGCCGCGCGCGCGGCGGCGGCGAGCGCCGGCGGCAGTGCAGTGGTGTACACGTAAGTGCGCGCGAATTGTGTCAGGCCTTCGATCAGCGCGGCGCTGCCGGCGACGAACGCGCCGGTACAACCGAGAGCCTTGCCGAGAGTCGCCATCAATACCGGCACTTCGCCTTGCGACAGCCCGGCTTCCGCCACGCTGCCTTCGCCGTGCGCGCCGAGCACGCCCATGCCGTGCGCATCGTCCACCATCAACACGGCGCCTTCGCGTGCGCATAGTGTCGCCAGTTCGCGGAGTGGAGCGATATCGCCATCCATGCTGAATACGCCATCGGTGGCGAGCAGGGCAGGCGTGCCGTCCGCGGTTTTCAGTTGCCGCGACGCGCCCTCAGCGTCCGCATGCCGATAGCGCTTGAGCGTGCAGCCGGCGAGCTTCCCCGCATCCAGCAGGCTGGCGTGGTTCAACTTGTCCTGCACGCCGACGCCGTCGCGGTCGAGCAGCGCCTGCAGCGCGCCGAGGTTGGCCAGCCAGCCGGAAGAGAACAGCAGCACGCGCTCGCGGCCGGTCCAGTCGGCCAGTTCCTCTTCCAGCGCCGCGTGTTCGCGGTGATGGCCGCAGATCAGGTGTGCGGCGGTTGCGCCCACGCCGTGTTCATTCGCCGCTTCGCGCAATGCGGCGATCACTTCCGGATGGCGCGCGAGACCCAGGTAATCGTTGCTGCTGAAATTCAGCAGTTCGCGGCCGGTGACCACCACGCGCGCGTCCCGGGCCTGTTCGACCGCGCGCAAATGGCGCAGCAGGCCGGCGCGTTCGCGCCCGGCAATGCGCAAGGCAAGACGCTGCAGAAGATCGGGGCGGCTCATGGGCTTTGTAGGAGCGAGCGTGCTCGCGACAGGTGTACGCGGCAAGCAACCATCCGTGGTACGGATTCCGTTCGGCATCCTTGCCTCACCCTCGCATGCAGCGCGATCTGCCATTCAAGGCAGATCGCAAGCGCTGCATGTTCGACCTGCACGCAGGCTCCTACCCGCAAACGCCAGCAACTTCATGCTCGACAATTTCGCAGTGCGTGGTCGAGCCGT
>DASSFA010000028.1:0-2620 GCA_035694895.1 Rhodanobacteraceae bacterium
GCGGCGTCCGGAATGACGAGATTGTTGTGCCGATTCCCGATTCCCGATTCCCGAGCCTCTCATTTCGACTTCACCGTGCAGCGGCGCTACGCTTCCATGGATGACTCACGGAGCAACGCCATGCAATATCGCCGCCTCGGATCGTCCGGCCTGCAACTGTCCGCGCTCTCGTTCGGCGCGTGGGTGACCTTCGGCACCAAGGTCGATCGCGGCGGTGCGCGCGAACTGCTCGCTTGCGCCTACGACCGTGGCGTGAACTTCTTCGACAACGCGGAAACCTACTCGCGCGGCGAGGCCGAACGGATCATGGGCGATGCGCTGGCCGACCTGCGCTTCCCGCGTGATTCGTGGTGCGTGTCCAGCAAGGTCTATTTCGGCGCGGTGCGTGATCCCTCGCCGACGCAGCGCGGGCTGTCGCGCAAGCACGTGGTCGAAGCCTGCCATCAGGCGCTGCAGCGGCTGCGGGTGGATTACCTCGATCTGTACTTCTGCCATCGCCCCGATCCGGACACGCCGGTGGAGGAAACCGTGTGGGCGATGGACACCCTGATCCGCCAGGGCAAGGTGCTGTACTGGGGTACGTCCGAGTGGCCGGCGGAGGCGATCCGCGAGGCGCACGCAATCGCCCATGCGCGTCACTTGCATGCACCCACGATGGAGCAGCCGCAATACAATCTGCTGCATCGCGAGCGCGTGGAAGTGGAATACGCACCCCTGTACCGCGAGTTCGGAATGGGCACCACGATCTGGTCGCCGCTCGCTTCCGGCGTGCTCACCGGCAAATACTCGCAGGGCGTTCCGGCCGATTCGCGCATGAACACGCCGGGTTACGAATGGCTGCGCGGGCGCGTGGATTCCCCGGAGGGCCGCGCCGACATCAAACGCGTGGACAGACTATTGCCGATCGCGAAGGAACTGGGCGCGACGCCCGCGCAATTCGCCATCGCCTGGTGCCTGAAGAACCCCCATGTTTCCACCGTGATGCTGGGGGCGACGAGGCGTTCGCAACTGGAAGAGAACCTGGCTGCACTTGATGCTTTGGACAAGCTGGATGATGCGGTGATGCGCCGAGTGGAAAAGGCGCTGGCAGGCTGATCCGGATCGACGGATGCCTGCCGCGCGATCCGGCGCGTCAAAACACCCCTTTCGATACCGGCGGAGGCGGCGGGATCGGTGGCAAAGGTGGCGCCGCGGGTGCCTTGGGCACGGCAGGCGGGGCAGGCGGCACCGGCGGCAGCAGATTGCCGCGCGCGGGCATCTTCAGATCCAGCGCGACCTGCTTGCCGTGGCGGAGCACTCCGAGATGCGCGGTTGCATCGGCAGGCAGCGCCTGCAGGGCGCGCATCACGTCATCCGGGCGCGACATCGCGTGGCCATCCACCGCGGTGATCACGTCGCCAGATTCGAGCCCGGGATAATTCCTGCCATCCACGGACAGCACCAGCGCGCCGGCGTCGATGCCGAAATAGCGCCCGAGACCGGGGTTCAAGGGGGCGAGGTTCAACCCCCACCACGGCGCGAACCAGTGGCCGTTCAGGGCGAAGCCCTTGCCCCATTGCGCCGCGATCTGCGCGCGTGCTTTCTCGCTCTGCTTCATCGCTTCCTCGATGTTGCGGTCGAGCTGCTCGCGGAACTCCGGCGAATTCAATCTGGCGAGTGACTGCTGCGCCGCGGCCTGCGCGGTGCGCGCCAGCGCCTGCCAGTCCGCCGCCTGGAAGCGCTCGGGCGTGACGTGGAATTTCAGATTCTTGCCGCCGCGTGATACCGCCAGCGAGACCGGCTTGCCTGCGACCAGTGCGTCGGCGAGCACGCTGTCGCCAGCGGTTCCCGCGTTCGCGCCATTGATCGCGGTGATCACGTCTCCATCGCGAATTCCGGCGCGGTCTGCCGGGCCGCCCGGCGTCACCGCGGCAACGCGCAGTCCTGCGGCGTCATCGTCCTCCAGCACGATGCCGAGCATGCCCCGCCTGCTGTCGGCGAGATAGCGCAGTGCACTGGCATTGGCCTGGTCGCCGATCTTCACGGACAACTCGGCCATGCGTTGCGCGAGATCGTTCATGCGCGCCTGCAGGTCGGCCAGTTTCCGCGCGTCGGCCGCCTGACGGGAGGCTTCTTCGCCGATCCTCGCGGCTTCGCTGCCGGCACGTGCAGCATCATCGCCGGCGCGCGCAGCTTCGCGAGCGGCCTGGGCTGCCTCGCCACCGGGCGATGTGGTCGGCGGGGCGGCCGTGACGGCGCATGCGAGCAGCAACAGCGGTAAAGCGATCAGGCGTTTCATGACGGACGGGCCTCTCAAAGAATGGTCGTTTCGTTGCGCGTGGCGTGGGTGTGCTCGGCTACCGTGTACGGTTGCAGGTGCAACAACCCGAGCTGTTGCAGCAGGAGATTGCGCTCCTGCCATAAAGATGCGCGCGTCGCGGGATCGGTCGCAGCACTCAACTGCAGATCAACGAGCCCGATGCGATCCTGCAATGCGACCGCACCGGCAAGTGCATCACCGGTCAGCGGAACGCCGTCGTGGTCCAGCGTACGCACCCACTCCTGCAGGTGCTGCGATCGCGTGCGCAGCGCGGCCAGCCCGGCTTCGGCCGCGTGCGCCGGAGCGGGGGCTTGCTGCGCC
>DASSFA010000029.1:0-3978 GCA_035694895.1 Rhodanobacteraceae bacterium
GCTACGGCCGCTGCTCGTATACGCAGCCGGGGGCGCGCTCGCTGCATCGCTCGACGTCCTGGACATTCCCGCCTGCGCGGTCGAACTGATCCACGCCTACTCGCTGGTGCACGACGACCTGCCCTCCATGGACGACGACGAGCTGCGGCGCGGCCGGCCCACGTGCCACATCGCCTTCGGCGAGGCGACGGCCATCCTCGCCGGCGATGCGCTGCAGGCGCTGGCGTTCGAGATCCTCGCTTCGCAAACGGCGCAAACGATCGGTGCCGTATTGCGGCTGGAGATGCTGCGCACCCTCGGCGCTGCATGCGGCGCCCATGGCATGGCAGGGGGGCAGGCCATCGACCTCGCCGCGGTCGGACAGAAGCTGGACCTGCCCGCGCTGGAAAACATGCACGCCCACAAGACCGGCGCGCTGATCCGCGCGAGCGTGCGGCTCGGCGCGCTGAGCGCCGGTTGCTCGGATCCGGTGACGCTGGATGCCCTGGAACGCTATGGCCACGCGGTCGGGCTGGCCTTCCAGGTGCGCGACGACATCCTGGATGTCGAGGGGGAAACCCACGCGCTCGGCAAGACCGCCGGCAAGGATGCAGCCAGCGCCAAGCCCACTTTCCCTTCGGTCATCGGCATGGACGCGTCGCGCGCGCACCTGCGCGAGCTTGTGGACCAGGCGCTCTCCGCGTTGGAGCCCCTGGGCGAACACGCCTTGCCGCTCGCGGAACTGGCGAGGTACGTGGCTGAGCGGAATCGATGACCCACGCCGGTCGTGCCCTCCCATGGGAAGGCAAAAAAAAAGCGGGCCGCGAGGCCCGCTTTTTTGTTCCCCTTGGCGATGCAGATTACTTGATCAGGCGGAGCGCGAACGGATAGCGGTAGGCCTTGCCTTCGTTGGCCTTCACCGCAGCCATGATGATAAGCACCAGTGCGGCGATGCCGATGATGAACATCAGCGGCAAGGCGACCACCAGCCCGAAGCCCAGGGTGGCAACGCTCAGGATCGTCAGGATGACGAAGATGATCGCGATGGTGATGTTGAAGTTCAGGGCTTCCTTGGCCTGATCATTCACGAACGGCATCGTGTCCTTCTTCACCAACCAGATGATCAGCGGCCCCAGGAACCAGCCCCAGCCACCGACCCAGCCGGTGACAAGGCCGCCCAGCAGCGCGGACAAATGGGCGAACATCGCCCACTGCCGCTCTTCCGCGCTCGGCACGCCTGTTGAGGGCGACGTGGCAGAAGGCGGCGGTGTTACGGATTCCGGCGGAACACTCATTTCAACTCCCCTCACGTTTGCGGTTGGAAAACGCGGGATAGACTCTCCACCGCTCCAGAGTGGCTGTCAAGCGCCTGCCTGTTCGAATTCTGGCCACTTTCTGCCCGAAGCGATACCACCGTGCCGCAGGCGCGACGTACGCGTCCAACCCGCCCTGCCCGGCAGGTCGAACGCGGCGGAATCACTCGCCCGCCACGGTCATCTTGCCGACCAGGATCGAGCCGGTGAGGATGGACGAGCGCGGATCCACGTCGGTGCCGATCGCGCGGATATCCGCGAATATCTCGCGCAGATTGCCGGCGATGGTGATCTCCTGCACCGGGTAGGCGATTTCGCCGTTCTCGATCCAGAAACCGGCCGCGCCGCGTGAGTAGTCGCCGGTGACAATGGACACACCGTGGCCGATCAGCTCGGTGACGAGCAGGCCCGTACCCATGCGCCGTAGCATCGCGCGCAGGTCACCTGCGTCGCCGTCCACCGCGCCGGCCGACACGCGCAGGTTGTGCACGCCGCCGGCATTCGCCGTGGTCTGCAGGCCGAGCTTGCGGGCGGAATAGCTGCCGAGCACGTAACGCTGCAGCACGCCTTCGCGCACCAGGTCGGATTCGCGCGTGGCCACGCCTTCGGCATCGAACGCGGTGGAAGCATGCCCGCGCGCCAGCAGCGGCGTCTCGATGATGCGCACGAATTCCGGCAATATCTTCTTTCCGGCATGGTCGAGCAGGAAGCTCGCGCGCCGGTACAGCGAGCCGCCGCTCACCGCCGCGACCAGATGCCCGATCAGCGAGCGCGACATCTCCGGCGCGAACAGCACCGGGCATTCGCGGGTTGACAGCCTGCGTGAGCCCAGACGCGCGGCCGCGCGCTCCGCCGCCTTGGCGCCTATCTTCGCGAACGCCGGCAGGTCGGAAGCGGCGCGCGTGCTTTCATACCAGTAGTCGCGCTGCATCGAATCGCCCTGCCCCGCGATCAGGGAGCACGACAGTGACTGATACGTGCCGCGCTCGCGGCCGGTGAAGCCGTGCGAGTTGGCGTACACGCCAAGGCTCTCGCCGTTCTGGACGGTGGCGCCTTCGGAATTGGCGATCGCCTCGTGCGCGCGGCCGGCGGCTTCGATCTCCTTGCCGATTTCGATTGCCTGCGCGACTTCCAGGTCCCACGGATGCCAGAGGTCCAGGTCTGGAAACGGCGCCTTCGCCATCAACGACGGGTCGGCGAGGCCCGCGCAAGGGTCCTCTTCCGTGTAGCGCGCGATCGCGCAGGCCTGCGCCAGCGTGGCGTCGATCGATTCGGGCTTCAGGTCCGCGGTGGAAGCGCTGCCCTTGCGCTTGCCGAAATACACGGTGAGTCCGAAGCCACGGTCGCGCGTGCGCTCGACGGTTTCCACCTCGCCCAGCCGCACGGTGACCGCCAGCCCGCTTTCCACGCTGGCGGAAACTTCCGCCTGGCTCGCGCCGGCTGCGCGCGCGCGGCGGATCACGTCCTCGCTCAATTGCGCGAGGCGATCCAGCTCTTCGATACTTGTGTCGCGCTGAGAAATCTGTGTGGAGTTCAAGAAACATTCCCTTGCCGTTCGTGCTGAGCGTAGCGAGCAACGCGAGCGGAGTCGAAGCACCGCCCTTCGACTTCGCGGCCTGCGGCCGCTACGCTCGGGGCGAACGGATGAAGTGCCATTCTCCAAGTATAGCTTTTGACATGAAACCGCCCGACCCGCAGCTCTCGAACGAAAGCGATCAACCCAGCCGCAGCGCACGCCGCCGCGAAGCGCTGGACGTGCTGGCGCTGGCGAAACAATTGGTCGAGCTGCCGCCCTCGCGCATTGCAAAACTCGATCTGCCCGACGAGGTGGCCGAAGAAATCGGCAACGTCCGCAAGATCACCTCGCACATCGCGCGCAAACGCCAGCTCAGCTATCTGGCCAAGCTGATGCGCCGCCACGGTGACGAGGCCTTTGCCTCCGCGCGCGCGTCGCTGGCGAACGAGCGCGAACACGGCGCGCGCGACGCCGCGATCACGCACCACCTGGAAGCCCTGCGCGAACGCCTGCTCGGCGAAGGCGATGCCGCGCTTTCCGAACTGGTCGCCGCACACCCCGATCTCGACCGCCAGCGTCTGCGCGCGCTGATCCGGCAGGCGCGGCTCGAACGCGAGGCGAACAAGCCGCCGCATGCGTACCGCGAGTTGTTTCGGATTTTGCGAGAGATCGAGCAAGGGGCGAGGAGCGAGTAGCGAGTAGCGAGGACGCCAAAATCGAACGCAACTGTGACCGGAAATTCCACGACAAGAAAGCGGCGCGATATTGCGCTCTCACCACTCGCCCCTATCCCCTTCTTCAGGCCGCCGTTCCGCCCACCGTCATTCCATCAATCTTCAATGTCGGCTGCCCGACGCCCACAGGCACGCTCTGGCCGTCCTTGCCGCACACGCCGACGCCTTCGTCGAGCTTGAGGTCGTTGCCGATCATCGAGACTCGCGTCAGCACCTCCGGACCGGAACCGATCAGGGTGGCGCCCTTCACCGGCCGCGTGACCTTGCCGTCCTCGATCAGGTACGCCTCGGAGGCGGAGAACACGAACTTGCCGTTGGTGATGTCGACCTGGCCGCCGCCGAAGTTGACCGCGTACAGGCCCTTCTTCACCGAGCGGATCATCTCTTCGGGATCGTGCTGCCCGGCGAGCATGTAGGTGTTGGTCATGCGCGGCAT
>DASSFA010000030.1:0-2586 GCA_035694895.1 Rhodanobacteraceae bacterium
GCCGGCCGCCGGGCGTTATGGCATCATACGCAGCCTCGCCATTCCTACCCCTTGGCCGCTTCCATGCTCATTTTCGAACTCTCGCAGCCGGGCCGCACGGCGGCCGCGCAACTCCCGCCGGACGTGCCGGTGCCGGACGACATCCCTGCCCACCTGCGCCGCGATACCCCGATCGGCCTGCCCGAGGTTTCCGAGCTGCAGGCGCTGCGCCACTACACCAACCTGTCGCGCAGGAATTTCTCGATCGACACGAACTTCTATCCGCTGGGTTCGTGCACGATGAAATACAACCCGCGCGCGTGCAATTCGCTGGCGATGCTGGACGGTTTCCTGGCGCGCCATCCGTATGCGCCGGAATCGCTGTCGCAAGGTTTCCTTTCCTGCATGTACGAGCTGCAGGAGATCCTCGCCGACGTCACCGGCATGAAGGGTGGCGTGTCGCTGGCGCCGATGGCCGGCGCGCAGGGCGAGCTCGCGGGCGTGGCGATGATCATGGCCTACCATCGCCATCGCGGCGACACCGCGCGCACCGAGATCATCGTGCCGGATGCCGCGCACGGCACCAATCCGGCGACTGCCTCCATGTGTGGCTGCACGGTCCGCGAGATCCCGACCCAGGCCGACGGCGACATCGACGTCGAGGCCCTGAAGAAAGCCCTCGGCCCGCAGACCGCCGGCATCATGCTGACGAATCCGTCCACGATCGGCGTGTTCGAGCGGCGCATCGTCGAGATCGCGAAGCTCGTGCACGCGGCCGGTGGCCTGCTGTATTACGACGGCGCCAACCTCAACGCGATCCTCGGCAAGGTGCGGCCCGGCGACATGGGCTTCGACGCCATCCACATGAACCTGCACAAGACCTTCTCCACGCCGCATGGCGGCGGCGGACCGGGCGCGGGCGCGGTCGGCGTTTCGGAACGGCTGAAACCTTTCCTGCCGATCCCGATGGTGGAAAAGCGCGAGAACGGCAGTTATGGCTGGGTGCGCAAGAAGGATCGCCCGCTCTCGATCGGCCGCCTCACCTCGTTCGCCGGCAATGCGGGCGTGCTGCTGCGTGCCTACGTGTACGCGCGCATGCTCGGTCGTGAAGGCATGGTGCGCGTCGCCGAGTACGCCACGCTCAATGCGAATTACCTCGCCAGGCGCCTGGCCGCGATCGGTTACACGCTGGCCTATCCGGACCGTCGCGCCAGCCATGAGTTCATTGTCACGGTCGCGCCGCAGAAAAAGCAGAACGGTGTCACCGCGCTGGATTTCTCAAAGAGCCTGCTCGACCGCAACATCCACGCGCCGACCAACTACTTTCCGCTGCTGGTGCCGGAGTGCCTGCTGATCGAGCCGACCGAAACCGAGTCCAAGGAAACGCTCGACGAGTTCGTCGCGGTCATGGGCGACCTGCTGAAGCTTGCGAACGAGAATCCGCAGGCGATGAAGGATGCGCCGGTCACCACGCCGGTGCGCAGGCTGGACGACGTGAAGGCTGCGCGCGAGCTGGATGTCGCCTGGCAGCAGGGTGAAGCGCGGGCGGCATAGCCATGCCGAGCACCGTCCGCCGCGGACCGCGCCAGATCTGGCAGGCGCTGATCTGGTCCCTGAAAGGCTTGCGCGCGGGTTGGAGCCACGAGGCCTCGTTCCGGCTGGAAGTCTGCCTGCTTGTCGTCCTCTTGCCGCTCGGCCTCTGGCTCGGACATGGCCCGGTCGAAAAGGTGCTGCTGGGCGGGTCGCTGCTGCTGGTGCTCGCCATAGAGCTGCTCAACTCAGCGCTGGAAGCGCTGGTGGATCACGTCTGCCCGGACATCCACCCGATGGCCGAACGCGCCAAGGACATGGGTTCCGCGGCGGTGTTCATCGCCATGCTCGGGGTGCTGCTCACCTGGGTAGTGATCCTCGGCGCGCGCCTTTGGAGCTAGCCGGATCGCTTGCGGGCAGGCATTTTGTCGTGCCGCATTGATCCCGGGCGGGCGGGCTCCTACTGTTGGCTCCCATGGACTTCATGCGCGGCATCCGCCACCTGCTGCACGCGCCCGCATCGCGGAAATTTCCGGAAGCCGTGATGCAGGAAATCCAGCGGGCGATCATGCAGGGCGAGAGCCAGCACGACGGCGAAATCTGCTTCGCCGTCGAAGCGCGATTGCCCCTGCGTTCGTTGCTCGCCGGTCATCGCGCGCGCGCGCGCGCCGAGGAATTGTTCGGGCAGTTGCGCGTGTGGGACACGTCACGAAACACAGGCGTGCTGGTTTACGTGCTGCTGGCGGATCGTGAAGTGGAGATCGTGGCCGACCGCGGGCTGGTCATGCGCCTGCCCGGGCCCTCGTGGAACCTGGTGGCCGAGGTGATGCGCAAGCACTTCGGGGAGGACGACTGGCGGCGCGGCGCGCTGGCAGGGATCAAGGCCCTGAATGCGCTGCTGGTGCGGCATCTGCCGGCGCGGGCGGATGGACACACGAACCGGTTACCCGATCGTCCGATCGTGCTCTGAGAGGTCATGAAGCACCGCCGCAAGCTCGCGCGGGGAGTGGATCGGCGCGCGGCATGACATGCCGGTGCACAGATAGGCAATGCCGTTTCCGTGTGGGGCGCGCTGGC
>DASSFA010000031.1:0-18532 GCA_035694895.1 Rhodanobacteraceae bacterium
AGATCGGCTGGTCGTGGAAGCCAAGCTTCAACAGCACGCCGAGCACGCTCGCGGCCAGCAACTGCGGGATCACGATGAAGAAATTGAAGATGCCCATGTACACGCCCATCTTCGCGGCGGGCAGGCTGTCCGACAGCAGTGCGTACGGCAGTGACAGGATCGAGGCCCAAGCGAAGCCGACGCCGACCATGGACAGCAGCAGCCAGTGCGGATCGCGGATGAACAGGAACGAGATCAGTCCGGCGCCGCCGAGGGCGACATTGACGAGATGACTTACGCGCAAGCCGAAACGCCGCACCATCAGCGGAATCACCATCGCGGCGATCGCGGCGAAGCCGTTGTAGGCGGCGAACAGCACACCGACCCAGTTCGCGCCCGCGTTGTAGGCGGCCGATTGCGGATCGCTGCTGCCGAACTGCACGGCGGTGACGGCGGGCGTGGTGTAGATCCACATCGCGAACAGCGCGAACCACGAGAAGAACTGCACCCAGGCCAGCCGACGCATCGCGAGGGGCATCGCATGCAGGTCGCCGAGCACCTGCGCGAGCGTACCGCGGCTCTTGCCGGCGCGCGCCAGCCAAAGCAGCGACAGGCCCCACGCGATCATGCCCGCGGCGAGCAGGTAGAGATCGTGGTCGAGCCCGTAAATGCGGATCAGCACGGCACCGATGATGCCGGCGAGCAGCCAGATCCAGCCCTTGCGACGCGCACCATGTCCGGCGCCCGGGGTTGCAGCGGCTTCGCCCTCGGCGTCATCGAAACCGAGCAGCGCATCCGGCGGATATTCACGCGTGGTGCAGATCGTCCACAGCACCGAACCGAACAGCACCGCGCCGCCGAAATAGAACGCGTACTTCACGGTGGCGGGAATCGCACCGGCCGGCGCCGTGTTGGGCACACCCCATTTTGCCAGCAGCCAAGGCAGCAGCGAGGCGATCACCGCGCCGATGCCGATGAAGAAGCTCTGCATCGCATAGCCCAGCGCGCGCTGCCGCGTCGGCAACTGGTCGCCGACGAAGGCGCGGAACGGTTCCATCGCGACGTTGAACGACGCATCCATGATCCAAAGCAGCCCCGCCGCCACCCACAGCGCCGGCGAGTTGGGCATCCAGAGCAACGCCAGGGTCGCCAGCAATGCGCCGGCGAGGAAATACGGACGTCGGCGCCCCAGCCGGCCCCAGGTGCGATCGGAGAAGTGGCCGATCAGCGGCTGCACGATCAGGCCGGTCAGCGGCGCGGCGATCCAGAGTGCCGGGATGTCGCCGACGCCCGCGCCGAGCGTCTGGAAGATGCGGCTGACGTTGGCGTTCTGCAGCGCGAAGCCGAACTGGATGCCGAGGAACCCGAAGCACATGTTCCAGATCTGCCAGAACGACAGCGTGGGCTTGCGGTTCATCGGGCATCCCCTTGCGCCAGCGGCACGATCCGCAGTGCGCCGACGTCGGCGTCGTTCAACGGACCGCTGCTGCCGCCGGCGCCGCCGGTGTAATGCGCGTTGTGCGTGAGGAAACTCATGTTGAAGCCCTGCTGCAGTTCGAACGTGCAGCGCGCGCCCGCTTTCGCGGTGAACATCGCGGTGGTGGAGCGCTGCACGCCGACACTATGCGGCATCACGACCGGCACGATCTGTGGCGCACTACCCACGCAGCGGATCGCCATCCGCTTCACCGCGGCGGTGATGCCGGTATTGATCGGACCGTGATCGTTGCGATAGTCGAGCGCGACCTGGTAGCGGCCGCTCGCCGGCGCGGTCCACGTGCGCGGCCACGCGCCGCTGGTTTCGGTGACCGGGCCTTCGCATTGCTGCGGGCTTTGCAGCGACTCGATTCCATCCGCTCCAGTCCTGGTGACGCTGAAGCATTGCAAGGCTTGCACGACCGGTACGGCTCGCGTGCCACGGATAGCGCCCACGCGTTTGCCACTCACGTAAAGCACATCGGCATCCGGCGCATGCACGATCCAGTGCGCGCCGGCGTGGGTCACGGATGGCGCGGCGGGCGTGGCGGGGTCGAACAGCGGCGCGTCTTCACGCACTTTGAGTTCGGGCACATCGATCGTCTTGAGCAGTACCGTCGTGTCCTTGCCCTGATGCGTGACGCGATCTGCCACAAGCAAATTGCCATCGAGGTTTTCCGGACGCCGCAAGGTGATGCGCCGGTCCGGCAATTGCAGGCTGATTTCCTTCCCTCCGCCGAACAGCATCGGCACCAGCGAGACCGGCAGCTTCGGTTCGATGCGACCGCTGTCGCTCAGTCCGAACACGCCTTCGCTGACCATGTCGAGATAACCCGCCACCGACCACAACTGCCGTGGCGAGTCCACCACCGGCCCGCTGAGCTTGCCTTCGTCCACGTGCGTCGCCTGCGTGGCGAGTTCGTAGTTCTCCATGTTGGAACCGGCCAGCGCGGCGCCGCGCATCAGCGATTCGATTTCGAACGCGATGTGCGCGGGATCGTCGAGCGTGCGCGCGGCGCGCAACGCATACATGCTGACGAACGGCCAGATCGCACGGTTATGGTAAATCGGCTGGTTGGCGCGTTCCGGCCAGATCACCGGGCTGCCCGCCGGCCAAGCGGGATAATTCGCGAGCGACTGCCGCGCGCGCCCGGCATCCGCCACGCCGCTTTCGATCGCGAGTGAAATGCCCAGCAGGTCGTAGGCTTCGTACGGTGCTCCATCACCGCCGATGTAGCTCATGTACATGCCGCGATCGTCGCGCCAGAAGCGTGCGTTGATCGCGGCCTTCAACGCTTCCGCTTCATCGCGATATTCCGCAGCGCGCGTGTCGTGACGTTGCGCGGCCATGCTCGCGGCGAGCCGCAGCGCGTCGTAGTGCAGCACGTTGGTGGACAGCGCAAATGACTGCGCGATCGGCACGACATTGTCCGCGGTCCAGGCCGGGTAACTCTGCTCGCGCCAGTCGAGGAACGAGGTTTCGCCGCGATACAGGCCCATCTTCGCGTCGAAGACGTATTCGCGATCCTGCGCAAGCGTCGCGGTGAGCGCCTTCCACGCGGTGTCCGCAAAAGGCTCGTCGTCGAGCAGGTGGCGCGCGGCGAGGAACCAGACCACGCGATCGGTACTGATCGGCCAGCTCCCGCCCGAACCGGTGTCCTGCATCACGAACGGACCCTGCGGCACGCCGGGCACGCGCACGCCGGAGAGCTTGAACAGCAGTCCGTTGCGCGAGCGCGTTGCGTCATATCGCCACAAACCGAGATCCACCGAATAGGACAGGTCGCGCGTCCACACGTAATGCCATTTCGCGCCGGTCTCGAAGCAGATGCACGGTATCGGCCGGCCGTGGTCGAACGCATCGTCCTTGATGGACGTGACCGAATCCTGATGCAGGTCGTCCTGCGCCATCGCGTACAGGCCGTCGAACAAGGCGCTCGCCGTCTGCACGCGCAGCGGCTGCGCCGGAATGGAACGTTCGCCGTGCGCGCCACGCAGCAGGAAACCGCCGCCGGATTGCGCGGTCATGCTGGCGGTTTGTCCGCGCCATTCGAGGCTGTCGTGCCATTGCGCCCCGAATGTCGCATTGACCGTCATCGCCAGCAGCAAGCCGGCGATGACGCTCGCAACACGCATCCTATTGTTCGAGGATCGCGCCATAGTGCCCTTCCACGTTCAGCGTGACGTTGCCGTTGCTCACCGTGTACTTGCTGCCCGAGAGCAGGTCGGTCACGGTACTGCCATTGGGCATGCTCAGTTGCCATACCGGCACCGTGACGGTATGCGTGACGCTGTCGTTGTTGAGTGCCACCGCGATGCGGTTGGTCTTGTCGAAGCGGCCGAAGGCATACAGGTGCTGGGTGTCATCGGTGATCAGGCTCATGAAAGAGCCTGTACGCAATGCCGGGTAACTGTTGCGGATCGAAACCAGCTTTTGCGTGAGCGCCACCGCGCTGTTGCCGGTGTTGGCCTGCGACCAGTCGAAGGTGCGCCGGTTGTCGGGATCGGCACCGCCCTGCATGCCGTACTCGTCGCCG
The DNA here is from genome assembly GCA_035694895.1 of Rhodanobacteraceae bacterium. Lineage (GTDB taxonomy): Bacteria > Pseudomonadota > Gammaproteobacteria > Xanthomonadales > Rhodanobacteraceae > 66-474. Next base: position 3,993 of record DASSFA010000031.1, read on the forward strand.
TAGTAGATCGTAGGCGTACCCACATAGGTCATCTGGAAGATCAATGCGATATAGGTTTTCCAGATGTCGCCGCCGCAGCGCGTGGCAAAGCGCGAGGTGTCGTGGCTGCCGAGGAAATTGGTCATGGTCTGCTGCACGTCCGCCGGCAGGTCCGCGCGGGTTCCGTGCAGCCAGCTGTCGAACTGGCTGGACGGGATCGAGGCGCTGTTGCCGCTTTCATCCACGCCGCAAATCCACTCCGAGACGGGCTGGGTGAAACCGTTGTAATTCATCGCGCCGTCCCACTGGTCGCCGTTGTCCAGCCACGCGGATGCATCGCCCCAGTATTCGCCCAGGATCTCCGCGTTCGGATTTCTCGACAGCACCGCCGTGCGAAGTTCGCGCATGATCTGGTGGTTGATGTCATCGCTGCCGTTGTTGCCACCTGCGTCGAGGTACTGGGCCGCGTCCAGACGCCAGCCGTCGATGTTGTACGACGACGCGAGATAGGTCTGCACTACCGAGCTGGCGCTGTCGTAGATGGCATTGCGCACCGGCGAACCGGTGGCGCCGTAATCGAGCTTGGGCATGCTGGAAATGCCGAAGAACGCGCTGTAGCTGTTCGGCCATTGCTGGAATGTGTAATAGGCGTACCACGGGCTGGATTGCGATTCGTAAGCGCCCTGGCTGCTCCACCAGTTGTACCTGTCGAACCACTGGCTGGTATCGCCTGTGTGGTTGAACACGCCGTCCAGGACCACGTAACCGCGTGGCCCATTGGACAAGCTGTGGATGTCGCCGATCAGCTGCTGCAGCAACGCATTGGTGCCGAAGGCCGGATCTACGGTGTTGTAGTCCTCGGTGTCGTACTTGTGATTGGTCGGCGACTCGAAAATCGGGTTGAGATAGAGGATGTCCGCGCCGATCGTGTTCTTGATGTAGCCGAGTTTCTGGTCAATGCCGGCCAGGTCGCCGCCGAAGAACACCGCGCTGTTGCAGCCGCTGACGTTGGCGAACACGCTTGAGCCCCACGCGTGCTGCTCGGTGGCGCAACCGGCATAGGTGTATTGACCGTTGGTGACGTCGTTGGAAGGGTCGCCGTCATAGAAGCGATCCGGGAAGATCTGGTACATCACGCCGTTCTTCATCCAGTCCGGCGTCTTGAACCCGGGAATGATGAAGAAGTCGCCCGACGACGGCTCGCTACTGGTGATGCCTGCAGCGTTGTACCAGGCTGTCGCGCTGCCGTCGTTGATCTGGAAGCGGTAGTACTTCTCCGAGCCACTGGCCGGAACCGTGCCTTGCCAGAAATCGAAAACTCCGGTGGCGTCACTGGATACCCAGTGCATCGGCACCCAATGGAACTGGCCATCCGCGCTGTCGTAATACTTGATGTTGGCGCTGGTGATGTCGCCCTTGAAGGTGCGGAACGTCAGCGTCACCGCCTGGGTGGCGGTGGGCTCGGGGTTGTTGTCGTACAGCGGCCCCTGATCGTGGAACAAGCCGTTCCATTCCACATTGTTGTCGTTGCTGGCCGCAAGCGCCGCACCACTCCACGGAATCGCACATAACAATGACATGCACAGGACAGCCGACCACCCATGCACGCGGCAACGACCGCGGTTGACTTGCCGTTTCATCGAAGACCTCCTGCGTTGAGCCATGGGGCTTTCGTAATCCGGGGGAATCTCCGGCAACCCTTTGGGCGCGAATGGACCTTCGCCATTTCAGCCGCCGTTGCCGTCCTGCAGCGTCACCACCCGTGCCATCCCGGCATCGAGCTTGACCAGCGTCGTGCGCCCGAAGCGACCGTCGGTCGTGCTCCAGCCTTCTCCGGTCGCGGCCTCCAACGCGGCAGCGCTCGCGTAGTGCCGCAGCACCTCGCCGGATGAGGCGACCTTGCGCGCTGCCACCCCGTGCACCTGCACCAGGTAGTGGCGCAGCGCGGGCCGATAACTGCCGACAGGCGCATCAATATGGAAGGTCACCTCGTCGCCGTTGCGCCGAGTCGCCAGCCGCTGCAGAAAATACGCGCCCTTCTGGTAGTCGTAGGTGCTGCCGTCATCGTCGTAATAATCGAAGCGCGTGGTTTGCGCGGAAGGAAACACTTCGACGGTCACGGTGGCCACCGGATGCTGGCCGACGTAATCCATGACCGGCTGCATCGGGATGATCGCGCCGTCGCGGATGAAAAGCGGAATGTCGCTCCAGGTTTTCGCATCCACCTGATAACTGATCGTCTGCCCACCCTTGTACATCTTGCCTGTGGACCAATCGGTCCAGGTGCCGGCGGGCAGATAGATGCGCTTCGCCGTCTGGCCCTGTTCGACCACCGGCGAAACCAGCAGCCAATCGCCGAACAGCCATGCATCCACGTCGTTGCGCACGTTCGGATCACGCGGCCATTCGAACACGAGCGGCCGCACCAGGCCGACGCCATCCGCGCTGTCCCGATGCTGGTACGCATATATATATGGCAGAAGTGAATAGCGCAGGCGGATCGCCCTGGTCGCTGCGGCTTCCGCGACGGGCCCGTACACCCATGGCTGGCGCTTTTCGCCGAAGGTGCCATGCACGCGGAAGATCGGCGTGAACGCACCGAACTCGATCCAGCGCGCGTAGTTCTCGTCCGAGGGGTGGCCGTTGAAGCCGCCGCCGTCCATGCCCCACTGCATCTCGCCGACGTTGATCGCGCTCAGCATGCGCGCGCGCTGGTCGGCCATGCTCGCGAAGCCGGTGTCGATGTCGCCGGACCACATGCCGTACGCATAGCGCTGCGCACCGAGCCAGAAGTCGCGGTTGATGGACCACACCCGCAGAGGCGAGATCGCGCGCTGGCCGTCGTAGATCGCGCGTTCCATGTTCAGGAACTGCGTGTTGCTGTCGGTGGTGTCGGCCTCGTCGTTCCACCAGCCGACGATGCCGGTTTCGAAACTGTGCTTCAGCGCATCGTTGAAGAACCATGCGCGCGTGCCGGGCTTGTCGAAATCCAGGTCCTTCACCGGCTTGTGCGAGAAATAATCCGGGGTAGCCGGCTCACCCGGCAGCCAGAGGTCGTGCGCCGTCGCGTAGCGACCTTCGACCGAATCCACGTGCACGCGCGGCTTCATGATGCCCGTCATGTGCACGCCGAGTTTGTCCATCTCTTCTTTCAACTTGCCGGTCGGGCCGTCCGGGAATTTCTTCGGGTTCCAGCGGAACTCGCCCCAGTCTTCGCCCCAGGCTTTCCAGTCGAAGTCGAAGGTGAAGGCGTCCAGCGGAATGTGCTTCGCGCGATAAGTCGCGACGATCTGCTTGAACTCCGCCTCGTCCAGGCCCCACTGGCTGTTGATGAAGCCGAGCGACCACTTCGGGAGCAGCGGCGCGTGGCCGCTGATCCGTGCGACATCGGCGAACAATTGTTCCGGCGTGCCGGCGAGAATGTAATAGTCGGCATCCGGACGCGCGTAGCTGCTGATGCCGATGCGACCATCGGAGAGATCAAACGTCGCGCCGTCGCAATCCACCAGCACGCCGTAACCGGCGGCGCTCCAGACGAACGGCGCGCCTGCCCAGCCCTGCTTGCCGGCCTTGGCCACCTGCTCGCCGCTGCGCAGCATGCCCGCCGCAACGCTCTTGTTGGCTTCGAAGCCGCCGATGCCGTACAGCGCGTCATTGTTCGCGTGGGCCAGCTCGATGCGGCCTTGCGCGAGCTGGGCGAGGTTCGCCTGCCGCAGCAGCGGACGGCCTTGCGCGTCGGTGATGCTCAGCGCGCCGTTCGTGCCGTTCCAGGTCGCGACGAGGCGATCCGAGCGCAACGTGATCGTGTCGGTATCCTGCTTCACCTCAGGCTTGAATCCGGTATCCGTCACGAAATGCGGATCGATCACCAGGCTGGCAGGCGTGCCATGCCCCTGCGGCAGGTAGTGCACGTGCAGCACGCCGGGCGCGATCAGTTGCAGCGAGATGACATCCCTGCCCTGCGCAAGCTCGATGCCGTTCGCGTCGAGTTTTCGCAATTGCGCAACACTTGCAGCGAAGCTCGTCGCCGGAACGAACGCCAGCGCGAGCAGGAAAGCGGGCGCGAACGCGCGCAATTTCGATGTCGTCATCAACAAATCCCCGTGAGCTTCAATCCAGGATCGCGCTGCCGTAGGCCGGCAGATGTAACCGTCCGCCCGCGATCGAAGTGCCCGGTCGGCTGTGTCGCAGCAGGTGGCCGAAGCGTTTCGAAGGCAGCTCCAGCGATTGCGGCTTGCCCGACAGGTTGTGCAGCACCAGCACGTCGCCGCGCGGATCGTCCAGCTCCCACGCCGCGACCTGCAGGTTCTGGTCGCGCCAGTCGTGCAGCACGCCTTCGCGCAGTGCCGGGATATCGCGGCGCCAGCCGGTCAGCATGCGATACCAGTTGAGCAGCGAGCCTTGGTCCTTGTCCTCTGCCTGCACCGAAACAGCCGGAACGTCGCCGGCGCTCCAGCCTTCCCACGAGGTTTCGCCGGGACCTTTCCCGGCGCTGTACCAGCGCATCGGTTCGCGCAGGTGCGGATCGGGCTTGTTGCCGCGCATCCCGAGTTCCTCGCCGTAATAGACGAACGGATGGCCGGGCAGCGTGAGCAGCATCGCGGCGGCCGTGCGCATATGGTCGGCGTTGCCGTCGAGCATGCTCATCACGCGTTCCATGTCGTGGTTGGACAGCAACGGCGCGTCGTCGAAGCGGCCGTGCGCGGCGGCGCGATACTCGGCGTCAGTGCGCTCCAGGGTCGCGCCGATGTCGCGATCGGTTTCGCTCGCGGCGCTCTCGACCAGCCGCTTCGCCAATGGGAAATCGAACACCGCGTCCAGCGCGCCCATCCACGGCGCGAGCTCGTCCGGGCGATCCTGCCAGACTTCGCCCACGATCCAGGCATGCGGGTTGGAAACCGCGACGCCCCGGTGGAACTCGCGCCACCAGGCGAGATTTTTCTGCAGCACCGAATCGCTGCCCCAGTCGGTCTCGAAATCGAGGTAGACGTGCTGCGCGGCGTCGAGCCGGAATCCGTCCACGCCCTTGTCCAGCCAGAAGCGGCCGATCTTTATCATCTCCGCGCGCACCGCGGGATCGTCGTAATTGAGGTCGGGCATCTCCGAGGTGAAGATCCCGAGGTAGTTTTTTCCGTTCGGCGCGGTGTGCCAGGCCTGCCCGCCGGTCGCGCTGATCGCCTTGAGGTCGGTGTCGGGCGTGGCCCAGGTGTACCAGTCGTGGTACTTGCTGTGCGGGTCCTGCGCGGCCCTGAACCACGGCGAGCGGTCGCTGCTGTGGTTCATCACCATGTCCATGATGATCTTGATGCCGCGCCTGTGCGCCTCGCGCACCAGGCGCTCGAAATCGGCCATCGTGCCGTACTGCGGATTGATCGCGTAGTAGTCGGTGATGTCGTAGCCGTGGTAACTGGGCGAAGGATTGATCGGCATCAGCCAGATGCCGTCCACGCCGAGCGACTTGAGGTAATCCAGCTTGGCGGTAACGCCGTTGAGGTCACCGATGCCGTCGCCGTTGGTGTCGTACCAGCTGCGCACGAAGATTTCGTAATAAACGTCAGTTGGCGCGCGCGTGCCGGGACTTGCGGGCGCCGCGGCGTGTGCCATCGGCAACAGCAATGCGGCCAACGTGAAGAGCGCCAGGCGGGCGGGCAATTTCATCGGACTCCTCCAGCAGTTATCCACGCAGCTCAGCAGAGTTCGGCCGCGGCGACCGGCACGCCGCAGCTGCGCGCAACGAACTGGTCGTGCGGCGGAAGGGTTTTCACCGCCCGGCCGATCAGGGTGCGGATGTCGGACAGGAAACCATCCAGCTGGGATTCGTCGAGCTCATCGGCGAGCGGATGGTGGTGCATCGGCTCGATGCGCTGGCCGAGCATCACCTGCAGCCAGCCGGTCTCGGTGAACAGCTCGTCGGCCTCACGGAAGACCAGGCCGGTGCGGCGGAACAGCGCGATGCGACGCGCAAGCTCCGATGGTATCTCCATGTGCCCGCACTGTTTCCAGAACGGGGTGTCCTCGCGCTCGGTCGCCTTGTAATGCAGGATCAGGAAGTCGCGCACGCGTTCGTATTCGAAGCGCGTCTGGCGGTTGTACTCGTTGACGACGCGCTGATCGCAATAGCGGTCGGGGAACATCGCAAGGAAACGGCTGACCCCGGACTGCACCAGATGGATGCTGGTGGATTCCAGCGGCTCCATGAAACCGGCGGCAAGGCCGAGCGCGAGGCAATTGCGGTTCCACGCCAGCTTGCGCATGCCGGTGACGAAGCGCAGCGGACGCGGATCGCCGGCCGGCTCGCCCTCCAGGTTCGCGAGCAGTTGCGCGGCGGCTTCGTCGTCACTGATGAAGCGGCTGCAGTACACGTGGCCGTTGCCGGTGCGGTGCTGCAAAGGAATCCGCCACTGCCAGCCGGCGGTGCGCGCGGTGGCCTGTGTGTACGGGCGCATCGGGCCTGCGCGTTCGCTGGCCACCGCCAGCGCCCGATCGCACGGCAGCCAGTGCTGCCAATTCTCGTAACCGGTTTCCAGCGCGCCCTCGATCAGCAACCCGCGGAAGCCGGAGCAGTCAATGAAGAAATCCGCTTCGACGATTTCGCCACTGTCGAGCCGCAGCGATTCGATGGAGCCGTCCTGCGCGCGAAGCCTCACCTCCACCACCTTGCCCTCGGTTCGACGCACCGCGCCACGCGCGATGCGGTCGCGCAGGTACTGGCTGTAACGCGCCGCATCGAAGTGGTAGGCGTAACGGATGCCGCCGATCGGGCTGTTCGGAACCGTGTCCAGCCGCGCGAAACGGTTCGTCGCGGCGGCTGCGGCGTTGAGCGAATAGGCCCACAGGCTCTGCGCGCCCGGGCGCCCGCGGCTGCGCAGCCAGTAGTGATGGAACGGTATCAGGCCGGGTTTCAGCCCGATGTCGCCGAACGCGTGCAGATAGGAATCGCCTTGCCTCGCCCAGTTGTTGAGCTGCACGCCCAGCTTGAACGTGCCGTGGGTGAAGCGAAGCATGTCGTCCTCGTCCAGGCCGAGGAACGTGTTGATGTGGCGGATCTGCGGAATGGTCGCTTCGCCCACGCCCACCGTGCCGATTTCGGCGGACTCGATCAGGCGGATCTCCAGTTGCGAACCCAGCGCCCGCGAGAGCAGCGCGGCGGTGAGCCAGCCGGCGGTGCCGCCGCCGACGATCACCAACCGACGGATCGCGGTTTCATGCATGGACAACGACCCCGGCATCATCTGCGGCGCGCCCATTCAACCACGGGACCGTGCCAAGGGAAAAAGCGGCCCCGTTGATCGCGATCAACGGGGCCATTCCGACCACCTGATTCAAGCATCGATCACTGGAACTTGTACGAGATGCCGATGTCGTAGCGACGGCCGTACAGTTCCCAGAGCTGCGTCTGGCGCGGATCGTTGTTCTGGTAGGTGCTGAAAATCTTGTTCGACAGATTGGAGCCCTGCGCGATCAAGGTCAGGCCCTTGAGACGACCGCTTTCGAACGTGTAGCTCACCTGCGCGTCGTAGGTGCTGCCGCCCTTGAGGTCCTGCTCGATGCGCGAGGCGCTGATACCCGACACTTCGCCCAGGAAGCTGGAACGATAGCTGTCGCTGACCCGCGCCTCGAAACCGTCGTGCTGGTAGTACAGCGTCGCATTGGCTACCCACTTCGACAAACCCGGCACGGTGATCGGGTTCGGGTTGTCGCCATAGATCAGCGAACTCTTGGTGCGGTCGGCGGTAAGGACCACCCCGAAGCCATCGAGCTTGTCGGTCACCAGACCCAAAGGCAGGTTCAGCGTCGCCTGCACGCCCTTGACGTAGCCGTGACCGTCGTTGATCGGGCCGGAAACGGTGCCCAGCGGGGTACCGAGCTGACTCGCCTGTGCGCTGGTCAGGTACGCCGGGATGAAGGCGCTGAAGTCGTACAGGTACGCGGCATTCGGATCAATGTAGTCGGACAAGCTCAGGAAGTACGCCGACAACGCGAAGTAGCCGCTTTCGCCGCGACAAAGTTCGGAGGCTTTCGACTCACCTGACGTGCATTGATATCCGCCGCCACCCGAGAAGTAGTGCTCGTAACTGACGTTGTAGTTGTCCGACATGGTCGGCAGCAGCTCGGCATTGCCGCCATTGGCGCTGAAGAACGAGGTGTTCGGATCGGTGGACGTCAGATGCGTGATGTTGCCGCTCACGTTGAGGCTCGCGTTCATCTGGTCCATTCGCGGCTGTGCCATGGTCCGTGCGGCACTGACGCGGAGATCATCGTTGCTGGTGAGCCCGAAGATCAGGTTCATGCTGGGCAGGTAGCGCGTGTAGTGGGTCCCGCCGGTTACCGGGATCAGCTGCGTTCCGCCGCCCGTCAGGGAGCTGCCCGGAGCCACGCGCTCGCCATCGGAGGTCTGGTTGGTGTGATCCACCTGCAGGCCGAAGTTGCCGCGCAGGCCGATGTTGCCGAGCTGGGTGTCGAGATTGAACTGCAGGTAGGGATTGAGATCGTTCTCGTGCACCTTCCAGTTCGGCGGCGCCGGCAGGGACGACATGAAGGTCGGCACTTCGACCAGGGTACCGTTGTTGATCAAGGTGAACGGGTCGTAGCAAAGCTCGTTGCCGACGCCCATCCATCCCAGCGGATCGCACGCGCTGGCGCCGCTCACCGGGGCCGTGAAGATCGCATTGCCGCCGCTGATGAAGCCGCCGCCCAGGGTCAGGAAGGACTGGTCGATGTGGTAGGTCTTGTCGCGGCTGCTGCGCGAAACGCCGAAATCCATGCTCGAGAACGGACCGCTGGTGAAATCGCGCTGGACGTTGAAGCGCAAATTGGCCAGGTAATCCACGGTGCGCGGCGCGTTGATGAACCCCGCCTGCACCACGTCGTTGCCCGAACCCCAGCCGTCCGGATCGGTCAGCACCACGCCGCTGCTGTAATCCAGGGCGGTGTTCACGTTGAGCATCCCGTTGGGGAGCTCGTTGAAGGTGATGGTGTCGAGTGCACCGGTGCCGTTGTAGCCTGTGCCGGAGTAGCTCTCCAGATTGATGTCGTGGCGGGTGGCTCGCGAATAGTTCGCGTCAATGTCTGCCGACCAGTCCTCGTTGAAACGGAATTTGTTGTCCCAGTTGAAGTTGTAGACCTTCGCGTGGGTGCTGTTGAAGTCGTTGCGGACGATCGGTTTGATGCCGGTGAAAGTGCCGTTTTCGACGAAGCCGTTGGAGACCGTGCCCGGAATCAGCGCTAGATGGCTGCCCCAGTAGAGCGGGAACTCCATGCCCTTGGCCTGCTGGGTTTCCCAGAAGTTGTCGTAGGTCATGTCCACGGTGCCCGTGTACATGTCGCTCGGCCGCCATTGCACGGTAGCCAGCAAACCGTTGCGCTTCATGGAATCGCTGATGCCGTAGTTCTTGGCACCACCTATCACCACCGCGTTGTTCGCCTCTGAGGCATTCGGGTAACCCCACGGCGCCTGGTGTTCGACCTGCGAGGGATTGTTCTCGATGTCTACGCCCAGGGTGATGCCCAGGGTGTGGTCGGCGAACTGGTCCACCCAGATCCCGTTGACGTTGTAACCCTTGTTGCTGACGCCGGGCCCCTGGGCGATCTGCGACATGCTGTTCCATATGTAGTGCGCGTTGATCGCGGCTTCGGGTCCGCTCTTCTCCAGCGGGCGGATGGTGTGCATGTCCACGGTGCCCGACAGGCCTTGCCCGATCAGATTGGCTTGCGGGCTCAGGTATACGACGACATTGTCGAACCAGCTGGACGGATACTGGTCGAACTGCACATCGCGGTTGTTGGAGGTACTGACCTGCTGACCGCCGTTCACCAGTGCGGTGGAGAAGTCAGGACCGAGGCCGTGGATCGTGAGCACCTGCGGCCGGCCATTCACTGTCTGCACGCCGAGTCCGGGCAAGCGGCCGAGCGAATCGGCGATGCTGGTGCCGGGCAGCTTGCCGATCTGCTCGGCCGAGACCGCTTCCACGATAGCGTCGGAATTGCGCTTTATCGCAATCGAGTTCTGCAAGCTCTGCGCGTAGCCGTTCACCTGGATCGCCTGCAAGGTCTCGGCCTCGCTGGCTTGCTTCTTTTTCTTCTTGGTCTTGTCGGCGGTGCTGCTGTCGGCATTGGCCGGGGTGGCCGCCTGCTCCTGCGAAGTTTGCGGGGCATTGCCCGCGCCGCCCGTCGCCGCATTTCCCGCAAGCGCGACGGAACACGTGCCGAAGCACGCCGATGCAATGGCCAAGGCCAGGATATTGCGTCTCAGAACCATTTCTCTTCCCCCACGGAAGTCGTCACAACGGTTGATATGCGAGTACACGTCTGCCGCGCTTCGTCTTCGCGGGCGGCGCCGACGCGGAACTCGCGTTGGCGCGTCGGCATGGTAAGCGCCACAAATCGGCGTCGAGACATCACTGCATACGTATTCAAGTTGCCCCCATCGCAGCGCAGCATGCGCCGCGCGCTGCCACCGAATGCCATGCACGAACCGGATGCAACCGCGAGTTGATGCGCGTTTCGCACGATCGGCGCGGAGCCGCGGACCGCTCGCCGCGACGGATCCGATACTGCACCCGCAACAAGAATGAATACGTATGCAGGCCTGTGCCGGGTACGACGGATCGGCGATTAAGCTTGTGCGCCTTCGAAGACGGGGATCCGGGTTGTGCCAGAAGATTCATCTTTGCTTCGCGTTCCCCGCACCGAAAAGAGCGCTCCGTGGTGGCGCGGCGCGGTTATCTACCAGATCTACCCGCGCAGTTTCCTGGACACCAACGGCGACGGCATCGGCGATCTTCCCGGCATCATCCGCCGGCTCGACTACGTGGCGCGGCTGGGCGTGGACGCGATCTGGATCGCGCCGTTCTTCGTGTCGCCGATGGCCGACTTCGGCTACGACATCGCCGATTTCCGCAACGTGGATCCACTGTTCGGAACGCTGGCGGATTTCGACCTTCTGCTCGCGAAGGCCCACGAGGTCGGGCTCAAGGTGATGATCGACCAGGTGCTCAGCCACACATCGGCCGAGCATCCGTGGTTCAGGGAGAGCCGGCAGAGCCACGACAATCCGCGCGCCGACTGGTACGTGTGGGCGGACGCGCGCGAGGACGGCGGCCCGCCCAACAACTGGTTGTCGCTGTTCGGCGGCCCCGCCTGGCAATGGGAGCCGCGGCGCGGGCAGTACTACCTGCACAATTTCCTGGCCTCGCAGCCGGACCTCAACTTCCACAACGCCGATGTGCGCGCGGCGGTGCTCGACAACCTGCGCTTCTGGCTCGATCGCGGCGTGGACGGGTTCCGGCTGGACTCGATCAACTTCTGCTATCACGACGCGAAGCTGCGCGACAACCCGCCCAAGCCGAAAGAGAAGCGCGTGGGCCGCGGCTTCAGCGCGGACAATCCGTATTCGTTCCAGTACCACTGGTACAACAACACGCAGCCGGAGAACCTGGCGTTCCTGGAAGAGTTGCGGGCGCTGCTGGACCGCTATCCCGGCGTGACCGCGCTTGGCGAGATTTCCTCGGAAGACTCGCTCGCCACGATGGCCGAATACACCCGCGGCCGCCGCCTGCACATGGGCTACAGCTTCGAACTGCTGAGCGATGACTTCAGCGCCGCCTACATCCGCAAGACGGTGAGTTCGCAGGAAGCCCAGATGACCGAGGGCTGGCCGTGCTGGGCGATCTCCAACCACGACGTGGAACGCGTGCTCAGCCGCTGGGGCAATGGCCAGGCTTCCGCGGCGATGGCGAACCAGCTCACCGCGATGGTCTGCTCGCTGCGCGGCTCGGTTTGCGTGTACCAGGGCGAGGAGCTGGGACTCACCGAGGCCGAGGTGCCATACGAGTTGCTGCGGGATCCCTACGGCATCGCGTTCTGGCCCAACTTCAAGGGCCGCGACGGATGCCGCACGCCGATGCCGTGGGACAGCACCGCCCGGAACGCGGACTTCAGCAGCTCGACGCCGTGGCTGCCGATCCCGGACGAGCATCGCGCGCTGGCGGTGTCATGGCAGGAGGCGCAGCCGGCCTCCACGCTCAACATCTTTCGCGCATTCATGCGCTGGCGGCGCGAGCAGCCCGCACTGTGCTGGGGCGACATCCATTTCATCAAGACGCCCGAACCGGTGCTGGCGTTCACCCGCGAATTCGGGCAGCAAACGCTGCTTGTGGTATTCAATCTCTCCGCCGAGCCGGCCTCGCTGAACCTGCCGCCGAACATCGGGCTGGCGCTGCTGGAAGGCCATGGCCTGCGGCAGGGCTGCATCGAAAGCGACCGGATGTACCTGCCGGCCCACGGCACGGTGTACGCGAAACTCGAAAAATCGGACCGGCTGCTGATGGAGCGCGATCTGGAAGCGGCCAACCCCGGGGAATAGACAGCCATGAGTGCAACCGAAATGAGCGCAACGATGCGCGATCAACACGCCACCGCGCGCGTGCTGCTGGCCGTGGTGGCGGCGGCGCTGGGCGGATTCCTGTTCGGATTCGACACCGCCGTGATTAACGGCGCGGTGGATGCGATCCATGATGCGTTCGGCCTGAGCGCGGCCTGGACCGGCTTCGCGGTGTCCTGCGCCCTGCTCGGCTCGGCGATCGGTGCGTGGTACGCCGGCAGGCTGGCCGACGCATTCGGCCGCCTGCGCACGATGCAGGTCGCGGCTCTGCTGCTGACCGCGGGCGCGCTTGGCGCGGGACTCGCCAACGGCGTGGGCCTGCTGATCCTGTGGCGCGTGATCGCCGGCATGGGCGTGGGCATGGCCTCCGTGGTCGCACCCACTTACATCGCCGAGGTTTCGCCGGCGCGCATCCGCGGCCGGCTCGGTTCGATGCAGCAATTGGCGATCGTGCTCGGCATCTTCGTCGCGCTGGCGAGCGATGCTTGGCTCTCCGGTGCGGCGCACGGGGCGGAAGGCATGCTGTGGCTGCAGATGCCCGCGTGGCGCTGGATGTTCCTGGTCGCCGCGATCCCTTCGGTGATTTACGGGGTGCTGGTGCTGGCGGTTCCGGAATCGCCCCGCTACCTGGTCGCGCGCGGCCGCTTTGCCCAGGCGAACGAGGTGCTTCGGCAGGTCCTCGGATTCTCGAACGAAGGCGCGTTGCAGCAGAAGCTTGCGGAAATCGAGCAGACGCTTCGGCGCGAGCACCGCCCGGCCTGGAGCGACCTGCTCGGCGGCAAGGGCGGTCTGCTGCCGGTGGTGTGGATCGGCATCCTGCTGTCGGTATTCCAGCAGTTCGTCGGCATCAACGTGATCTTCTATTACTCGTCCATGCTGTGGCATTCGGTCGGGTTCAGCGAAGCCGACTCGTTCACGATCACGGTGGCGACCTCGGTCGTGAACGTTGCGGTGACGCTGGTCGCGATCGCGCTGATCGATCGCATCGGGCGCAAGCCGTTGCTGGTGATCGGTTCGGCCGGCATGGCGATCACCCTCGCGGCCATGGCGTGGTGCTTCTCCCAGGCCACCGGCACGGGCGCGAGCTTGAGCCTGCCCGCGCCATGGGGGCCGGTCGCGCTGGTCGCGGCCAACCTCTACGTGATCTTCTTCGGCGTGAGCTGGGGCCCGGTGGTGTGGGTCCTGCTGGGCGAGATGTTCCCCAATCGCATCCGCGCGATGGCGCTGGCGGTGGCCGCCGCGGTGCAATGGCTGGCCAACTTCGCGATCACCGCGACTTTCCCCTTGCTGGCCGAAATCGGGTTGACCTTCGCGTACGGCCTGTATGCGGCGTTCGCGTTCATCTCGCTGGCATTCGTCATGTACCTCGTGCGCGAAACCCGCGGCATGGAGCTGGAAGAAATGCGCGAATGAGCGCGGCATCACGCCCGCGCTGGCCGCGGGAGGCTCGAGTGAGCTAGGATCGGCCGGCGCAAGTGCCGGAAAGCCCATGCGCGGCATTTGCGGCAAGAGATCCCAGCCCAGCGTGAAGGCAAAGAAGAAAATCACCTCGCTCGATATCGCCTATCTGGCAGGCGTTTCGCAGGCCACGGTGTCGCGCGCGCTCAGCGGCAATCCGCTCGTGAACGAGGAAACGCGCCGGCGCGTGCTGGCGGCCGCGGAATCGCTCAAGTACACGGTCAACAAGAACGCCTCCAGCCTGCGCCGCAAGCATTCAGGCACGCTGGCCCTGCTCTTCTTCGAAGATCCCACGGCCGACGATTCGCACATCAATCCGTTCTTCCTGTCCATGCTCGGGTCGATCACCCGGGCCTGCGCGCGCCAGGGTTTCGACCTGCTGATTTCGTTCCAGCAACTCTCGCGCGACTGGCATGCGGATTTCGCCGAAAGCGAGAAAGCGGACGGCATCATCCTGCTCGGCTATGGCGATTACCTCTCCTACTGTGACAGGCTGGAACAGCTGGTCGCCCGCGGCACCGCGTTCGTGCGCTGGGGCGCGGTGCAAACGGACGCGCCGTACGTCACCATCGGCTGCGACAATTTCCAGGGCGGGCGCGCCATCGCCGAGCACCTGCTGGAGCAAGGCTGCCGCCGCATCGCGTTCCTGGGCACCGCTTCCGTGCACTACCCGGAGTTCTTCGAGCGTTATCGCGGCTATTCCAGCGCGCTGCAGGAGCAT
>DASSFA010000032.1:0-3944 GCA_035694895.1 Rhodanobacteraceae bacterium
GATCGCGGCGCTCGCGCTCGCGTTCAGCATGGAAGCATCCGCCACCTCCAACCTCCGCGCTGTTCCGCCCGAGCAGCTCGATCACTACTGGTTGATGACCAACACCGAAATTGACGCCGACGTGCCGAACTTCGGCCGTAACCTGGACAAGCCGACCTGCGCAGCGGTCACGTACGAGATCGGTGCCGATGGCGTGACCCGCGACATCGTCGTGCGGCGGGTAGTGCCGGCGGGCGACCTGGCGTTGGTGGCCAAGAGCGCGGTGGCCGATCTCCACTATGCGCCCGCATACGGCAACAGCGCTCGCGAGCCGGTGTTCACCTACATCATCATGCCGTTCAACCTGCCGCCCGATCCGGCCACGCGGGCGAAGATCACCGCGGCCTGCAAGCTGGAGGACTTCCCCGGTTCGTACAGGTGACCCCATCCCCGCCAGGGGAGCAAAGACCGATGCCATCCCGGCGAAAACCGGGATCCGGCATCTATTCGAAGGTCATCATGTCCGGCTTGCGTCGGAATCGGAATGACCCCCTGGGCTCGGGCATCCGCACGGCGGCTGCTTTATAATTCCCGGTTCGGCCACAGGACTCGGACCCGCCATGAGCATCGAACAACTGGAAACCGTCGCGCAGGCGATGGTCGCGCCCGGCAAGGGCATCATCGCCATTGACGAATCCACCGGCACGATCAAGAAGCGCTTCGATTCGGTCGGCGTGGAGAACACGGAAGAGCATCGCCGCGCCTATCGCGAGATGCTGCTGACCGCCCCCGGTCTGGGCGAACACATTTCCGGTGCGATCCTCTACGACGAAACCATCCGCCAGTCCACCAAGGCCGGCGTGCCGTTCACGAAAGTGATGCGCCAGGCCGGGATCATCCCGGGCATCAAAGTGGACCTGGGTGCCAAGCCGCTGGCTGGATTCCCAGGGGAACTGGTGACCGAGGGCCTCGACGGCCTGCGCGAGCGGCTGGCCGAGTACGCCAAACTTGGCGCCGAATTCGCCAAGTGGCGGGCGGTGATCACCATCGGCGAGGACATGCCGAGCTCCACCTGCATCGAGGCCAACACGCATGCGCTGGCGCGCTACGCGGCGCTGTGCCAGGAAGCGGGCATCGTGCCGATGGTCGAGCCGGAAGTGCTGATGGATGGCGACCACGACATCGACGTGTGCTACGACGTCACCGAGGCAACGCTGCGTTCGCTGTTCGGTGCGCTGTACGAGCACAACGTGATGCTGGAAGGCACCATCCTGAAGGCCAGCATGGTGGTTTCGGGCAAGGATTGCCCCGAGCAGGCCGACGTGGAAGAAGTCGCCGAGTCAACCATCATGTGCCTCAAGTCCACGGTGCCGGCAGTGCTGCCGGGCATCGTATTCCTGTCCGGCGGACAGAGTGACGAGGATGCAACCGCGCACCTCAACGCGATGAACCAGATGGGCCCGCACCCGTGGCCGCTGTCGTTCTCGTATGGCCGCGCGATGCAAACCGCGGCGTTGCACGCGTGGGCGAAGGACATGCAGGGCAACTTCGCCGCCGCGCAGCGGATCGTGGTCGAGCGTGCGCGCGACAACGGGCTGGCTGCACTCGGGCAGTGGAAGCAGGCCGCTTAGGAGCGGCCTGAAAGCTGCTGCGCTCGGCCCGATTCAAAACAATAACCGCGCGCCGGCGGTGCTGCTTTCGGCAAGAACAATCTGCCTCGCTCGCAAAGCTTTCAGACCGCTCTGGACTAACCCGCGGTTGTTTCCCGCGGCGCATCCACCTGGCCTTCCGGCGCCGCGTCGCGGAACGCGTCCAATTCGCGGCAGGCCGCGTCGATGCGCGTGAGAGTCGGATATTTCCCCATGTTCAGGCCGAACCGGCGCGCGTTGTAGACCTGCGGGACCAGGCAGATGTCGGCCATGCTCGGCGCGTCGCCTTCGCAGAAGGTCCCCGTGCCGGGATTGCCCGCCAGCATCGCTTCCAGCGCGTCGAAGCCGGTTTCGATCCAGTGCTTCGTCCAGCTCTGGCGTTGCGCCTCGCTGGCCTTGAACTCCTTTTCCAGATACTGCTGCACGCGCAGGTTGCCCAGTGGATGGATGTCGCAGGCGATGCCCAGCGCGATGCCTCGCACCCGCGCGCGCGCGCGGGCGGTGACCGGCAGCAGCGGTGGCCCCTCGGTGTAGGCTTCATCCAGGTATTCGATGATCGCCAGCGATTGCCGCACCACGCGCTCGCCGTCGAACAGCACCGGGATCAGCTCTTGCGGGTTGAGGTCGCGAAAGCCCGCGGCATGCTGTTCGCCGCGCAACAGGCTTACCGGCCTGATCGTGTGCGGCAGCTGCTTGAGGTTGAGCGCGATGCGGGCGCGGTAGGCGGCGCTGGAGCGCCAATAGCTGTAGAGCACCAGTTGATTGGCCATGCTGCACTCCTCGGTCGCGCGTACCAGCCTACCCTTTGCCGGGGATGGATGACAGGGGCGGATTTGCCTTGCCCGGCGGCGGCGCGGAAAATGTGCGGTTTTCCCGCACGCATCGAACGGACTCCGCCATGAATTTTCTCCGCATGACCGATCTGGATCTCTCCGGCAAGCGCGTGCTTATCCGGGAAGACCTCAATGTGCCGATCAAGGATGGCGCGATCGGTTCCACCCAGCGCCTCGACGCCGCGCTTCCGACGATCCGCGCCGCGTGCGAGGCGAATGCGGCGGTCATGGTGATGTCGCACCTGGGCCGGCCGAAGGAAGGCGTGTTCGAGGAAAGCGAATCGCTGGCGCCCGTGGCCGCGTGGCTGTCGCAGCAGCTCGGCATGAAGGTTCGGCTGGAGCATGATTATCTGGACGGCGTGCGGGTCGCGCCCGGGGAGGTCGTGCTGCTGGAAAACTGCCGCATGAACGTCGGCGAGGGCAAGGACGACGAAGTGCTGGCGAAGAAGTATGCCGCGCTTTGCGATGTGTTCGTGATGGATGCTTTCGGCACCGCGCATCGCGCGCAGGCATCCACCCACGGCGTGGCGAAATTCGCCAGGGTCGCGGCGGCCGGCCCGCTGCTTGCGGCGGAGCTGGATGCGCTGGGCCGCGCGCTGCAGAACCCCGCGCGCCCCCTGCTGGCGATCGTGGCCGGTTCCAAGGTTTCGACGAAGCTGACGCTGCTCGAAAACCTGATCGGCAAAGTGGACCAGTTGATCGTGGGCGGCGGCATCGCCAACACCTTCATCGCGGCAATGGGCTATCAGGTCGGCACCTCGCTGTACGAGCCGGATCTGCTGGAGGCCGCGAAGAAGGTGATGGCGCAGGCCAGGGCGCGCGGTGCCGAGGTGCCGATTCCGAGCGACGTGGTGGTCGCGCCGGCGTTCGCCGCCGATGCGCCCGCCGCGATCAAGCGGGTGGATCAGGTCGGCGACAACGAGATGATCCTGGACATCGGCCCGGAAACGGCGCAGCACTACGCGCAGCTCGTGAAGGCCGCGGGCACGGTGGTCTGGAACGGACCCGTAGGCGTGTTCGAGTTCGACGCCTTCGGTCACGGCACCGAGACGCTGGCGCGCGCGATCGCCGATTCGGATGCGTTCTCCATCGCCGGCGGCGGCGACACCCTCGCCGCGGTGGACAAGTACGGGGTAGAGCAAGGCATCTCCTACATCTCCACCGGCGGCGGCGCCTTCCTGGAATTCCTGGAAGGCAAGATCCTGCCGGCAGTGGCTATCCTGGAAAGCCGCGCCAAGGGCTGAGCCGCATCCGCAGCAATCATCCTGGCTCCGCGCAAAGCCTCGTCAAGCTTTGTTGCGCCGCTTTTGCATTCCCTTATGAAAACGTTTACATTCGGCCCGGATCGGTGCGCGGCAAGACGCACCGGCGGGGACTGCCGAAGGGGGCAAGGCGGTGGTGACGATCAAAGACGTCGCCCGGGAGGCAAGGGTGTCGGTGGCTACTGTGTCACGCGCGCTGAATGGCAGCGTCAGCGTCACCG
>DASSFA010000033.1:0-2690 GCA_035694895.1 Rhodanobacteraceae bacterium
GGTTCGTGCGTACCTGCAGCTGCGTGGCGCGCAGCGCAGCGAAGCGCTGCTCGAATCCGCGGCGCAATCCACCCGGGAGAAACTGCACCTGCTGCGCGTGCGCGAACGTTTGCGGCTGGCATCCGCGCTCGAAGTGGACCATGCGGTCGCCGACGATGCCGCGGCCCAGGAGCAACTCGCAAAGCCGCGTTTCGCGATCGCGCAGAACGCGCAGACGTTGGCGCTGCTGCTGGGCCGCAGCGAGCCCGATCCGGCCTGGCTGCGGCCTGCACCGCTGCCGCGGCTGACCGCGACGGGATTCGATTCGATACCGGCCAACCTGCTGCGCACGCGTCCGGAAATCCGCACCGCCGAAGCGAATGTGCTGAAGGCCGCCGGCGAGCTCGGGATCGCGCAAGCCGACCTGTATCCGCACATCGCGCTGGGCAGTTCGCTCACCTTTGCGGCCCTGGTCAAGGGACAGACGCGCCTGGGCGACGTCAACAACACCTTTGCGATCGGACCGATCATCGACATTCCGCTGTTCGACTGGGGCGAACGCCGGGCGGTGCGCGATGCGCGCGATGCGCAACTGCAGGCCGCGCTGCTGGCGTATCGGCAGGCCGTGTTGCAGGGCGCCTCAGACGTCGAAAACGCGCTGGCCGCGCTGCACGCTCAGGACCAGCGGGCCCTGCAGACGCGGAAGGCAGCCGAAGCGCTGCAAAGCGGCGCGCGGATGACCCGCAAGCTGCGTGAGCTCGGGCAGGCCGACGGCCTGGATCTCGCGGACGCGCAGGTCGCGCTCTCCAAGGCGCAACTGGATGCGGAACAGGCCCGCGAGGAACAGGACATCGCCTTCGTTGCGCTCTACAAGGCGCTCGGTGGCGCGCCGCTGCCGGTGGACGACGAGGCGCCAGGCGCGACCCCGGCCGCAGGGACGCACTGATGGTGCCACTCGCCCGCAAGACGCTGATCCACGAATGGCGACGCTTCCTGCCGTCCGGACTGGCGGTGGCGTTCTCCGGGCTGCTGCTGCTGATGCAAGCGGCGCTGGTGTTCGGCATCTTCGGTTCGGCGGCGGTGTACATCAACACCTCGGATGCGGACCTGTGGGCCGGCTATCCGGGCACGCAGAGCATCGAACTCGGGCGGCCGATCGCGCCGCGCACCGAAGCGGAACTGCTGAGCGATCCGGCGGTGCAGCGCGTGGAGCCGTTCGCTTGGATCGATGGCGACTGGCGCGGTCCGGCGAACAAGGGCGGTGTATCGGTGTTCGTTTCCGGCATCGATCCGCGTCCGGACGGGATGATGTTCGCGAAGGTGCTCACGCCGCAGCAGCGCGCACTGTTGAACGAGCCCGGCGGCGTGATCGTGGATGCGGCCGACCTTTCCAAGCTCGGCGTGCAGGTCGGTGCGCAGGCGCTGATCAACGGACAACTGGTTCGCATCGTCGGCGTGGGCCACGGGCTGCGCGCGCTGGGCGGCGTCAACGTGATCGCTTCGCTCAACACCGCGCGCGCGCTCGACAACGACACCGGTGGCAGCGAGGTGGCCTATTACGTCGCCAAGCTGAAAGCGGATGCCGATGCGAACGCGGTTGCCGCGCGATTGAACGCCGATGCGCCGCGTCACAGCTACGCGGTGTGGACGGCCGCCGATTTCGCGCGGCGCGCGGTGCTCTACTGGATGTTCGAAACCGGCGCGGGGCTGGGAGTGGTGTTCCTCGCCGCGGTGGTGTTCGCGGTCGGTGCGGTGATCACCAGCCAGACCCTGATGGCCGCGGTCGCGGGTTCGGTACGCGAATACGCAACGCTGCATGCGCTCGGCGTGGGCTTCGGTGCGCTGCGCGCGGTGGTGCTGGAACAGGCCGCGTGGATCGGCCTGTTCGGACTCCTGATCGGCGGCGCGTTCAGCGCGATCCTGATCCTCCTGGCACGCGGGCAGGACGTGCCGGTGAATCTTGGCATCAGCACGGCCCTGGTCTGTGCGGCGCTGGTGATGGCGATCGCGCTGGTGTCGGGCATCGCCTCGCTGCGCGTATTGCGCCACGCCGATCCCGCGTTGCTGCTGCGGTGAGCGCATGCATGCTCTGACCGCCACCGATCTGCACATGGGCTTCACCAGCGGCAAGTTGCGCACGGAAATCCTGCGTGGGTTGTCGCTGGAGATCGACACCGGGCAACTGACCCTGATCTCCGGCCCTTCCGGCTGCGGCAAGAGCACGTTGCTGTCCATCCTGTCGGGATTGCAGCGGCCGGATGCCGGGCGCGTGATCGCGCTTGGCGAGGATCTGTGGCGCGGCGATGCGCGCACGCTGGATCGCTTTCGCCTGCAGCATACCGGTTTCGTGTTCCAGGGCTTCAACCTGTTTCCCGCATTGACCGCGCTGGAGCAGGTGATGCTGCCGCTCGGGTATCTGGGCATCAGCGATGCCCACGCCGCCGAGCGCGCACGCGCCGCACTGGAGGAAGTGGGACTGGGCCCGCGCGTGCATCTGCGCCCGACCGAATTGTCCGGCGGCGAGAAGCAGCGTGTGGCGATCGCGCGCGCGCTGGTGAAGCAGCCGCAGCTCCTGTTCGCCGACGAACCCACCAGCGCGCTGGACGCGGCCAATGGCCAGATCGTGATAGACACGCTCCGGCGGATCGCGCACACGCACGACACCACCGTGCTGTGCGTCAGCCACGATCCGCGGCTGGTGACGCACGCGG
>DASSFA010000034.1:0-7489 GCA_035694895.1 Rhodanobacteraceae bacterium
GCCTCCAGGCGCACCATCGGCTTCGTGGAGCAGAACCATGCGCCCGACGCGTTGGAAACCCTGCGGCGCACGTTCACGCCGGAGTTCCGCAACCGCCTGGATGCCATCGTGGAGTTCAAGGCACTCGATTTCGAGCACATCCTGCGCGTCGTGGACAAGTTCCTGATCGAGCTGGAGACCCAACTGCAGGAGAAGCGCGTGGCGCTGAACGTGGATCCGGAAGCGCGGCGCTGGCTGGCCGAGCACGGCTTCGATCCGCACATGGGCGCACGCCCGATGGCGCGTGTGATCCAGGAGAAGATCAAGCGCGCGCTGGCCGACGAACTGCTGTTCGGCAAGCTGGCCGACGGCGGCAAGGTCAACCTGAGCGTCAGGGACGGCGAACTGCAGGTGGACACCGAGGAAGCCGAGAAGCTTCCGGTGACCGTGGATTGAGCCTGGCAGATCGTGCAGACGAAAACGGCGGCCATCGGCCGCCGTTTCTGTTTGGGCGAAAGAGCAGGCCATGAATGGCCGGTTCGAAGTGGGCTTCCGGCGCCGTCGCATGACGCCGACAAATTCGGCAGGACAGCCGAATTTGAACGCCGGAGGCGGCCCTGAGCGCAAGCGAAGGGTGAGCGACAGGGATGTCGCGAATAGCTATCGCAGTGCCAAGCGGGAGCAAGGCGCGACGTCCGAGCACAGGGATGTGCGAGTTCGCGCCGGCCCGCTTGGCACAAGATGGGACGGGGAGCCGAGCCAACCGGACGTTGGCGAGACCGTCATGCCCGGCGCCAATGGCGTTTTGGTTACTTTCCCCGAAAGGAAAGTAACCCGCGCCGCTGGACGGCGCGGAAAAGGACATGGATGTCGGCAGTGTGCGGAGGAGCCACTGGATCCCGTGTCGTCGCACGTCCATGTGCTGCACGGGATGACTTCATCCTGAAGTCACTTCGACCTGTACGTGATCCGTCCCTTGGTCAGGTCGTACGGCGTCATCTCCACCTTGACCTTGTCACCGGTCAGGATGCGGATGTAGTGCTTGCGCATGCGGCCGGAGATGTGGGCGATCACCACGTGGCCGTTTTCCAGCTGCACGCGAAACATGGTGTTGGGCAAGGTTTCCAGCACCGTGCCTTCCATCTCGATGACGTCGTCTTTGGCCATGTGCTCCGGCAATGAGAGGGCGGCGCTCGCCGCGCAAGCCGCACATTCTGCCATGAGCTCGGGCCCGGCGAAAGCGCGCTCAGGTGAAGTGCTGGTCGAACTGCCGCTGGATTTCCTGCTCGATCGTGCCCTTGAGCATGCCGGTCATCAGGCCCAGCCGGGCGTGCATGCGCACGCTGTCCTCGCCGACCTCGATCCGCCCCTCGATGCCGCTGCGCCCGACCAGCAGGGCATCGCCCTCCCACCGGGTTTCGACCGCATACCTGCGGATGAGGTCCTGGGCTATCCGCTCCACGATTCCGCGGGCGCGTTCGCGGCCGAGGTCATGCCGACGCGTTATATCGATGGTGGGCATCTGCTGTTCCGATAAGCCGGTTGCGCCATGCTACAGTGCGCCGGCATTTCACGGGCGGGGTCTATTGACGCTATTCCAAACGGCCGCGCCGTCGGCCCGTTGCCCGCAGGGCAAGGAAGAGCGAGGAAGACGTATGTCGATACTTCGACGAGCGAGGACGCAGCCATGCGGGCAACGGGCCCCGGCCCGAAGGGTTGCTCCGCAGCGGTCGCCATCCGTCGGCGCGCGTCTTGGCCATAGATGGCTATGGCGCGGCGACGCGCGCCTTGGTCTGCCAACCGCTGTGGAAGCAACGCGGCTCGCCTGGAATAGCGTCAACAGACCCTGATGCGCATCGGTTTCGCCAACAGCAACCGCGAACCCTTCCGCAGCGCCGACGCGCGAGTGCGGGTCGGTCGCGCCAGCGGCAATGACCTGGTGCTGGACGGGGTCGGCGTGGCGGAGCGGCATCTGGCGATCGCCGAGGACCGTCGCGGCCTGGTGCTGGAGGTATTGCCCGGCGCGCAGCACGTGTATGTCAATGCGCGGCCGGTGCGCGAGCGAGCGCTGCTGCGCTACGGCGACATCCTGAGCATCGGCGGGTGCAAGCTGGCCGTGCTGCCCGACGATGCCGGCGGCTCCGCTTCGTCCCGGCCGCTGATCGAGGACGCGGCGTCGCGTCCTGGTTTTGCCGCACTGCGCGCGGTGTCGGGCACGATGTCCGGCCGGCTGTTGCCGATCGATGGGAAGCTCGTGGTGGGAGGCCGTGGCTTCACGCCATCGGGCCTGCCGCGATGCGAATTGAAGCTCGACAAGGCGGGCGTACGGCTCGACGCGGACGCGCAAATCTCCATCAACGGCTCGCCGTGCAAGCGCGCGGTGCTGCAGGCAGGCGATCAACTGGCGCTGGGCGAACACCGCTTCGTGCTGGAAGCGCCGGGCCTGCAGGCAGCGGTGCTGGCCGCCCAGGAAGAGGAATACGATCCCGCGCCGGAACTGGTCGTCGCCGAACCGCGCCATTCGCGCGCGGAGTTGTGGTGGTTGCTGGGTACGGCCGCTTTGCTTGCAGCGGTCATAGCGGTGCTGTTGTGGTGGAAACATTGATGTTGCTCGCCTGATCAGGAGATCCCATGGCTCGCGGTTGGAATTTCAGCGCCGGTCCCGCGGCGCTGCCGGAAGCGGTGTTGCGTCGCGCGCAGGATGAATTGCTGGAATGGAACGGCGCGCGGGCCTCGGTGATGGAGGTGAGTCATCGCGGCAAGGCCTTCGAGGCCATGGCCGCGCAGGCCGAAACCGATCTTCGCGATCTGCTCGGCATTCCCGCCAGTTACAAGGTGCTTTTCCTGCAAGGCGGCGCAACCCAGCATTTCGCACAGATTCCCATGAACCTGTGCGCAGACGGCCAGCGCGCCGACTACATCATTACCGGCCACTGGAGCGAGAAGGCGTGCAAGGAGGCGGCGATTTATTCGAAGCCGTGTGTCGCCGCGAGTTCGGCGGAGAACAGGTTCACCGCGATCCCGCCGCGCGACTCATGGGATCTCGATCCGAATGCCGCCTACGTGCACTACACGCCCAACGAGACGATCCACGGCGTGGAATTCCACGACATTCCGGATGCCGGCGACGTGCCGCTGATTGCGGACATGTCTTCCGACATCCTGTCGCGTCCGATCGACGTCTCCCGATTCGGGATGATTTACGCGGGCGCGCAGAAGAACATCGGGCCATCCGGACTGGTGGTGATGATCGTGCGCGAAGACCTGCTGCAGCGGAATCCGCGCCCGCTGCCGAAGATCTTCCGTTACGCCGAGCACGCGGCGCAGAATTCGATGCTCAACACGCCGAACACCTGGGGCTGGTACCTCGCCGGGCTCACCTTCCAGTGGCTGAAGGAGCAGGGCGGAGTGCCGGCAATGGCAAGGCGCAACGGCGAAAAGGCCGAGGCGCTGTACGCCGCGATCGACGGGTCCGGCGGCTATTACCGCAATCCGGTCGAACCTTCCGCGCGTTCGCACATGAACGTGCCGTTCGTGTTGCACGATCCGGTACTGGATGCGATGTTCCTGAAGGAGTCGGAAGCCGCGGGGTTGCTGGCGTTGAAGGGCCATCGTGCTGTCGGGGGCATGCGCGCTTCGCTCTACAACGCGCTGCCGATCGAAGGCGTGCGCGCCCTGACCGGGTTCATGCGCGATTTTGCGCAACGGCACGGGTGAGCCGGAGCTTTCGCGAGATGCCTTGAATGGCATCCCGCGCCGGCGTACGCACGGACACGGATGTCCGGGCCGGAGCCACGCACCATCGATGGTTTCCTGAAGAGACTCTCCGCATGTTCAACATCCTCACCCTCAACAATATTGCCGACAGCGGCCTGGCTCGCCTGCCGAAGGAGCATTACCACGTCGCCAACGACGTCCCCGAACCGGATGCGATCCTGCTGCGCAGCGCCGATCTGCACGCGCGGCCGGTTCCCGGAAGCGTGCTGGCGATCGCGCGCGCGGGCGCGGGCACCAACAACATTCCCGTTGCCGAGATGTCCAGACGCGGCGTGCCGGTGTTCAACGCTCCCGGTGCCAATGCCAATGCAGTGAAGGAACTGGTGCTGGCGGGAATGTTGCTGGCGGCGCGCAACCTGCCAGATGCGCTCGCGTTCGCCGCTTCGATCGCGAAAGAGGCCGATGCGCACGCGCGCATGGAAGCCGGGAAGAAACGCTTTGCCGGCTCCGAACTCGCCGGGAAAACACTAGGTGTGGTCGGACTCGGCGCGATCGGCGTGCGCGTGGCGAATGCGGCGTTCGCGCTCGGCATGCGCGTGATCGGCTTCGATCCGCACATGACGGTCGAGGGCGCGTGGCAGTTGTCCTCCAGCGTGCAGCGCGCGGGTTCCCTGGACGAGCTGTACGCGGCGTCCGATTACGTTTCAATCCACGTGCCGCTGGTGGACGCCACGCGCGGGTTGTTCGGCACGAATGCCGTCAGCGCGGCGAAGAACGGCCTCGTGTTGCTGAACTTCTCACGCGAGGGCGTGGTGGATGCGCAAGCCGTGCGGGCCGGGCTGGATCAGGGCAGGCTGGGACGCTATGTCAGCGATTTCCCGGTGGCACAACTGGCCGGTCATCCGCGCGTGATCGCGTTGCCGCATCTCGGCGCTTCCACGGCTGAAGCCGAAGAGAATTGTGCGGTGATGGTGGCCGACCAGCTGCGCGAGTTCCTCGAGAACGGCAACGTGCAGCACGCGGTGAATTTCCCGAACACGCGCATGCCGCGCACCGGCAACACGCGCGTGTGCATCGCCAATGCCAATCGCCCCAACATGATCGGACAGCTCTCGCACGTGCTGGGCGAGGCGGGCCTCAACATCGCCCAGATGCACAATGCCTCGCGCGGCGAACTGGCCTACAACCTTATCGACGTGGACGCGGCGGTGCCGGACTCGCTGGTGGCGAACATCCGCGCGATCGACGGCATTCTTTCGGTGCGCGTGATCGCCGGCAACGGCTAGGCTGTGCGCCATGAGCGACGAAAGTTTCGATGCCGCAAGATTGGCCAATCCCGCGACGGCAGGCCTGCGCAATTACGACCCCGGCCACGACTTGCCGGCCCTGCGCAAACGCTTCGGTGCGGTGATCGCGGAACTTGGTTCCAATGAGAATCCGCTCGGACCCAGTCCGCGCGCGCTGGACGCGATGCGCGAGGCACTGAAGGAGAGCTTTCGTTACCCCGATCCGCGCGGTGCTGCATTGAAGGCTGCGCTCGCGGCGCATCTCGGGGTGGGTACGGAGCGCATCGTGCTCGGCAACGGCTCGCACGAATTGCTGATGCTGCTCGCGCAATGCTTCGCCGATCAGGCGCATTCGGTGGTTTTCTCGCAGTACGGCTTCGCGGTGTTCCCGATCGCCACCGCCGCCGCCGGCGCGCAGCCGGTGCGCGTTCCGGCGCTGGCGCGCGAACACCCGCAAGCACCGTTCGGCCACGATCTCGCCGCGATGGCGGCCGCGGTTCGCACCGACACCCGGATCGTATATCTGGCCAATCCCAACAACCCGACCGGCACCTGGTTCGACGACGCGGCGCTCTCGGCGTTCCTCGCCCGCGTTCCGCCCGACGTGCTCGTGGTGGTGGACGAGGCCTACCACGAGTACGTGGATGCGCCGGGGCTGGACAGCGCGCTGCGCTTCGCGGGGGACCATCCGAACCTGGTCGTCACGCGGACGTTTTCCAAGGCTTACGGACTGGCAGGCCTCCGCGTGGGCTACCTGGTCGCACATGCAAGCGTCGTCGGGGTGCTGGAGCGCCTGCGCGAGTCGTTCAACGTCAATGGCATCGCGCTGGCCGGCGCGGAGGCCGCACTTGCCGACCGCGAGCACCTGGTGCGCTCGCGGGAATACAACAATGCCGAACGTGAGTGGCTGCGCGGCGAATTGATCTCGCGAGGCTACCGCTGCCTGCCGTCCCAGACGAACTTCCTGATGCTGGACATGGGGCGCGACGCGAGCGATTTCGAACGCCACCTTTTCGATCGCGGCGTGATCGTGCGGCCGATGGGCGGATACGGTCTGCCGGATACGGTGCGCATCAGCGTGGGCAGTCGCGCGGAAAACCGGCGCCTGCTGGAAGCGCTGCCGTGAACGCAACCATGGACTGGACCAGCGCACCTGCGGGTGCGTTGAGCGGTGAACCCACGATCCCGGGCGACAAGTCGGTGTCGCATCGCGCCATCATGCTGGCGGCGATTGCCGAGGGCACCTCCCGCATCCGCGGGTTTCTCGAAAGCGCCGACACGGGCGCGACTTCCGCCATTTTCGGGCAACTCGGCGTGCCCATCGAATCGCCGGCTCCGGGCGAACGCATCGTGCATGGCGTCGGGCTCCACGGCTTGCGGGCGCCTCGCCGGGAGCTCGATTGCGGCAATTCCGGAACCGCGATGCGCCTGCTCGCCGGCCTGCTTTCCGGCCAGCGGTTCGGTTGCACGCTGACAGGCGATGCCTCGCTGTCGCGGCGGCCGATGCGGCGCGTGGTCGAGCCGCTCACGTCGATGGGAGCACGCATCGAAGCGAATTCGGGTGATCTGCCTCCGTTGCATGTCCACGGCAGCCCGCTGCGCGGCGTGGATTACACGACGCCCATAGCCAGCGCGCAGGTGAAATCCGCGGTGCTGCTGGCAGGGCTGTACGCGGAGGGCACGACGCAGGTGCGCGAGCCTCAGCCCACGCGCGATTACACCGAACGCATGCTGGCCGCTTTCGGGTGGCCGATCGAATTCGGGCCGGGCAAGGCAAGGCTCACCGGCGGGCACCGGCTGCGCGCAGGCGAGGTACTCGTGCCGGCGGATTTTTCTTCCGCCGCGTTTTTCGTCGTCGCAGCCACACTGGTCCCCGGGAGCCTGCTGTGCCTTCGCGGCGTCGGCCTGAATCCCAGGCGCACGGGCTTGTTGCGCGTGTTGCGCAGCATGGGTGCGGATATCGGCGAGGAGAACGCGCGCGAATCCGGCGGCGAGCCGGTGGCCGATCTGGTGATCCGGCACGCGCGATTGCGCGGGATCGAAGTGCCCGTCGCGACCGTGCCGGACATGATCGATGAATTCCCGATCCTGTTCGTGGCTGCAGCGGCCGCCGAGGGCACCACGGTTGTTCGCGGCGCGCAGGAGTTGCGGGTGAAGGAGTCCGACCGCATCGCGGTGATGGCGGCGGGATTGCGTAAGCTGGGCGCGCGGATCGAAGAAACCGCGGATGGTGCAGTCATTGAAGGTGGCGCCTTGCGCGGTGGTGAGGTGAACGCCGAGGGTGATCATCGGTGCGCAATGGCGTTCGCGGTGGCCGGCGCGATCGCGCGCGGACCGGTGCGTATCCGCGACTGCGCCAACGTGGCGACTTCGTTCCCTGGCTTCGAACAGATCGCGCGCGTGGCTGGATTGCGCATCGAAACCGCGAGTTGATTCCGGGCGGCGCCGCGGTCGCCGTTACAATGCCCGGCTTCGCAGCCGGAGCCTTTCAGTGCCGAATCCCGATC
>DASSFA010000035.1:0-3255 GCA_035694895.1 Rhodanobacteraceae bacterium
CGGCCAACTGGAAGCGGCGCTGGTGCAGTTCGATCGCGCATCGCAGCGCGATCCTCTGTCCGGGGTCAATGGCGCGATCCGCGTGCAGCTGAGATTGATCTTGCATCGCGACGATGCCGCCACCGCGGCCGCGCAGATAGAGGCCATCCTGGCGGCCCACCCGGAAAGCCTGTTCGTGCATCGCATCGCGACATTGATCTATCTCAGTTTGCATCGCTATCAGGAAGCGGAAGCGCAGGCTCGCGCGGCAGCCTTGCTGAACGGTACCGACCCGGAAGCCACGGTGCAGGTGATTCGCGGGATCGCGGATCCGGTCCTGCGCGCCCAGGCTGTGCATAGCCTGGAAACGTCGCCGGGCAACTCGGGCCTGAAGCGCGATGCGATTCTGCATGCATTTTTCCTGATCCAGCTTGGCGAACGCGATCGCGCCCTGACCTCCCTCGAAGATTACGCAACCCATGGCAACAGCGCGACCCAGCAATTGCTGTGGTTTCCGGCGTTCGATCCGATCCGCAACGACCCACGCTTCAAGGCGGTGCTGAAGAAGGTCGGGCTGCCTTACGTGCCGGCGCCGGTGGCGACGCCGTAGTCATCCGGCCTGTCCGGCTCAATCGCCGCGCGCCTGCAACACGTGCATCAGGCTGTCGATCGCATCCGCGACGCGGTCGCTGGCGTCCAGCAGCGCGGCGGCAAGTGCGGCGGGAACGGTGTGCGCGGGATCATGCAACGCCGAAGCCAGCGTGCGTTGCAACTCGCGCAGGCGCGGCGGTGCCGCAGGCGCGCGGTTCTCGCGCACGCTTGCCGACGCTTCGCGCAGGGCGCTCGCGCAGGCCTCGGCAAAGGTTGTAACTTGCGACGGCAGCGGCGGGTCGTGTGCGTCGGTGCGCGCAGCCTCCAGCGTCATCGCCGCGCGCATGAAGCGGTTGGCCTGCGACAGCAATGCTTCCGCGCGCGGCAGGTTGGCGCGCCCGCGCGGCTCCTGGCGCAGGCGCTCCAGCGAGGCCTGTGCATTGCTGCGCGCCGCGCGCGCGGCGGTGCGGGTTTCGAAGCGCGCACGCACATCGCCGCACAGCACCGCGACGAGGTAATCGCGATACGTATCCAGCATGCGCGCCAGCGTCGCACGTTCGCGGCCGCGTTCCCAGGTGGGCCACAGCAGATAGGCGGCAAGTGCCAGCGCGCTGCCGAGCACCGTGTCTTCCGCGCGCGCGGGCATCGAGGTTTCCGGTGCGATGCCGTAGAAGGAAAGCAGGATCACCACCACGCCGGTCAGGCACGCGACCGCGATCCCGTAATGCACGGTCGCCAGTTCGCGATAGGCGAAGCACAGTACGGCGAACAATCCGAGTGCGGCCCAGAAATCCGCGAAGCCGAAATGCAGCAGCGCGGTGGTGAGCAGCAATCCGCACAAGGTGCCGGCCACCCGCAGCAGGCCGTAGCGCCAGGTCGCGCCGAAATCCGGCTTCAGCACGATCGCCACCGTCATCGGCAACCAATAGCCGCGCGAGAGCGGCAACAGGTGCGACAGCACCAGCGCCAGCGCGAGGCAGAATCCGCAACGGATCGCGTGCCGAAATGCGACCGAGGAGAAATGCAGGTTGGCGCGCAACGTCGCCAGCGGGTTGGCCGGACGCAGCGCCCGCGGCAGGCGGAATTCCGCGCGTTGCGCCTGCAATTCGCCGCGGCTGCCGGCGACTTCCGCGTTGCGCGCGGCCGCACGCAATTGCCCGCCCAGCGCCGCGGCGCGTGCCGATGCGACGTGCACCGCGGAATCGGTTCGCCTGTCGTGTCCGGAAAGCGATTCCGCCGCGACCTGGAAGTGCGACAGCGCATCGGCTGCATCCGGGGCCGCGGCCTGTTCCAGCGCACCCGCGATCGTGTCGAGCGCGGCTGCGGCGCATTGCCGCACCGCCTGCAAGTCGTCGCGCAATGCTTGGGATTCCGCATGCGCCTGCAGATCGGCCAGCGCGAACAGTTCGATCCGCATGCGCTCGGCCAGCTCGGCCAGCACCTGGAAGGCCTCCACCGCGCGGCCACGCGCGCGACCGCTGCCGAACAGCAAGGCCTGAAGGTCGTTCAATGACAGCGGCAGCGGCACCGGTTCGCCGCTCGCGACATTTTGTCGACCGAGGGCGGCGATGCCGCGCAGCGCATCCGCTACCGCCATGCGCTCCGGCCGGTAGCGCTGCAACGGCCACGCCGCGATCGCGAACACCGTCTGCAACACGCCGCCCGCGAAGATCAGCAACGCGGCCGGCCACGCTTCCGTCGCCCGCAGCGGTTCCGCACCGAGCACCACCAGCAGGATCATGCTGATCAGCCCCGCGCGCGTGGCGTGTGGACCGAGCGCGACCAGCAGCGCGGCAGCAAAGCCCCACAGCGCGGCGACGATCGTCAGCGCAACGCGCCACTCGCCGAGAATGGAACCTGCGAACGCCGCGACGCCCGCGGCCAGCGCGGTGAGCAGCATGCGTCGAAGCCGCAGCCGGTAAGGCCCCGGCTGGTCGGCGAACATCGTATTCAGGGCGCCGGCGGAAATGCCCAGGCCCGCCGCGAGATGACCGGTGGCCGCGCCGATGGCGAGCGGCAGCACGATCGCCGCCGTATTGCGCAGCGCCACGCTCCACGGCACGTCGCGCCGCTGGGTCTGCACGAGCGTGTGCAGCAGCGGATGGCGCAGGCGGGCGGCGAGGGTCATACGCGCATCAACCCCTCTCCCCTCGGGAGAGGTCGAACGGCCGGCGCCTGCGATCTGCCTTGAATGGCAGATCGCGCCGGTGGTGAGGGTGGGCATGGATGCCGATCGGAAACCGCGCCATGGAAGGCTGCTCGCACGAATTCATCCCTGAAGCGTAATGCAGTCGGCTTCCTTCTCAGTGGTTGCACGCTTGAAAAGATGCTCGAGCAGGACGGCGAAAGCTGTCGCGCGCAGGCGCGCTCCTACGAGCGGTACTTCTCCGGCGGCGTATCCACGTGTCCGCAGCGCTTGCAGGTGCGCGCGTCGGTCGAACGGTAGTAACGCTCGAACACCGGCGGGAAATCCTTCTCGATGCTGTCCAGCACGAAGTATTCCTCGTAGAGCTTGTGGTTGCAGTTCTCGCAGAACCACAGCAACCCGTCCTTCTCGTGCGGCAGGCGGCGGCGTTCGATCACCAGCCCGATCGAGTCGGGCATGCGCTGCGGCGAGTGCGGTACGCGCGGCGGCAGGTAGAAGATTTCGCCGGCGCGGATCGGCAGGTCGCGGCGTTCGCCCTC
>DASSFA010000036.1:0-3391 GCA_035694895.1 Rhodanobacteraceae bacterium
ATAAATCCGGGCACTTTTACGTGGGCAACAACCAGGTGCTCGGCACCGACGAGGATGCGCTGAAAAAGGCGATCCGCGCGATCGCCGGCGATGATCACGATCGCCCGGTGCTGTTGCGCGCGGACGGCATGACCCCGCACCAGTCCGTGGTGACTGCGATGGATGTGCTGGGCCAGCTTGGCTTTTCGCATCTCTCGATCGCGACGACGCCGCAGTCCACGGATTCTTCCGCGCAGTGAGCGCCGCATCGCGCGAAGTTTCCGCCTGGACCACCTACCGGCGCCTGCTCGGCTATCTCAAGCCGTACAAATGGGTCGCGCTTGGCGCCATGCTCGGCATGGTGGTGGACGCCGGCGCGCTGGCGTTGTTCACTCGGCTGATCAAGCCGATGCTGGACAGCCTGTTCGTGCTGCACGATTCGTTCTGGATCTTCTGGATGCCGACGATCATCGTCTGCATCTTCCTGGTGCGCACGCTCGCGGTGTACGCGGAGAACTATGGCACGGCCTACATCGGCCGCGGCGTGGTGCAGCGGATGCGCGAGGACGTATTCCGCCATTACCTCAGGTTGTCGTCCGGATTCTTCGACCGCGAATCCTCCGGCCACCAGATCGCGCGCATCACCTACACCTCGGAACAGGTCGCTGCCGCCTGCACCGATGCGGTGAAGATCACCGTGACCGACAGCCTAACCGTGATCGGCATGATGGTGGTGATGCTGCTGGCCAGCCCGTGGCTCACGCTGGTGCTGCTGGTGATGGTGCCGGGCGTGGCGCTGCTGGTGCGTGCGGTCAGCCGCCGCTACCGCCGCATCAGTCACGGCATCCAGGGTTCGATGGGTTCGGTGACCAGCATCCTGGAGGAAGTGGTCGGCGCGCATCGCGAGGTCAAGATCTACGGCGGGCAGCAGTACGAGGATGCGCGCTTCGAGGATGTCACGCAGCGCAATCGGCGGTTGAACCTGAAGGTCGCGGCGACCAACGGCGTGGCAACTTCGATGGTGCAGTTGATCGCGGCGATCGCACTGGCCGCCATCGTGTACTTCGCCACCCGCTTCAAGGGCATGACGCCGGGTACGTTCTCGTCGCTGATGCTGGCGATGGGCGCCATGTTGCCCTCGCTCAAGCGGCTGACCACGGTACAGGCCAACATGCAGCGTGGCGTCGCCGCGGCCCAGGACCTGTTCGAAGTGCTGGATCTGCCGCCCGAACACGATACCGGCGAGGTGCAGGTGGCGCGCGTGCGCGGCGAAATCGAATTCCGCGATCTGGTGCTTGATTACGGCAGCGGCCGCGGCCCGGCGCTCAATGGGATCGACCTGCATTGCCCGGCCGGCAAGGTGATCGCGCTGGTCGGACGCTCGGGCAGCGGCAAGAGTTCGCTGGTGGGATTGCTGCCTCGCTTCTACGAACCGACCGCCGGCGAGATCCTGCTGGACGGCAGGCCGTTGCGCGACTACACGCTCGCCGGCCTGCGCGCGCAGATCGCCTGGGTCGGACAGAACGTGGTGCTGTTCAACGACTCCATCGCACGGAATATCGCCTACGGTGCGCTCGAGAACGCGAGCGAAGCGCAGATCATCGCCGCAGCGGAGGCCGCGAACGCGATGGAATTCATCGCGCACCTGCCGCAAGGCATCCACACCAGCGTGGGCGAAAGCGGAGGCCTGTTGTCCGGTGGCCAGCGCCAACGCATCGCGATCGCGCGCGCGCTGCTGAAGAATGCGCCGATCCTGATCCTGGACGAGGCCACCAGCGCGCTGGACACCGAGTCCGAGCGGCTGATCCAGGAAGCGTTGACGCGCTTGATGCGCGAACGCACGACGCTGGTGATCGCACATCGGCTTTCCACCGTCGAGCACGCCGATCAGATCGTGGTGCTGGATGCCGGCCGAGTGGTGGAGCAGGGCACGCACGCGCAGTTGCTTGCGCGGGGCGGCCAGTATGCCGCGCTGCATCGGCTGCAGTTCCACGAAGCGCAAACCGCATAGCGGGCGCTCCCCATGTCGCTCCGCGAATCCCTGCAACAGCGCTGGTACCAGGATCTGCCGCCGCCGCGGTGGACGCTGCCTGTAGCAGCGTTGTATCGCGCTGTCTCCAGCCTGCGCCGCGCCTTGTACCGGCGGGGCTGGAAGCGCAGCGAGCGACTGCCCGTTCCGGTGGTCGTGGTCGGCAACATCACCGTGGGCGGCGCGGGCAAGACGCCGCTGGTGATCGCGCTGGTGGACGCATTGCGCGGACGCGGTTTCAGGCCGGGCGTGGTCAGCCGCGGCTACGGCGGAAGCGCGCAGACGCACATGCTCCGGGACGACGATCCCGCTCCGCGGGTGGTTGGCGACGAGCCTGCGTTGATCAAGCTGCGCACGCGCGCGCCGGTCGCGATCGCCCGCGATCGCCCGCGAGCCGCGCGGCTGTTGCTCGATGCCGGCGCCAACGTGGTGATCGCCGACGATGGTTTGCAGCATTACGCGCTTGGACGTGACGTCGAGATCTGCGTGGTGGATGGGGCTCGCCGCTTCGGCAATGCGCGCCTGCTGCCGGCGGGTCCGTTGCGCGAACCACTATCGCGACTGAAAGGGGTGGACTTCGTCGTCTGCAACGGTGGCGAGCCGCGAGCCGATGAAATCGCAATGCGCCTCCGCGCCGAAGATGCATCCGCACTGCGCGAACCATCATCCATCTGCGCGTTGCGATCGTTCGCGGGCGGGCGCGTGCACGCGGTTGCAGGCATCGGCAATCCGGCGCGGTTTTTTACTGCATTGCGCGAGCATGGCATGGACGTGATCGAGCATGCCTTCGCCGATCACCACGCCTACACTGCCCATGACCTGCGCTTCGGCGACGATCTGCCGGTTCTGATGACCGAAAAAGATGCGGTGAAGTGCCGCGGGTTCGCGCAGGCGAACTGGTGGGCCGTTCCGGTGCTGGCGATGTTGCCGGACGGCTTTTTCGGGCAGATTACGGAAAAGCTGGTGCGGCGGGCTTGAGAGGCGCATAGTGTAGTTTCGGTTCCACGCGGGCGCGCGGAACGCAGCGTGTGCTGTCAGCATGGAGGCGGCCGCACATGGGTACTTCCAACCTCGGGCCGCACGGCGAACCCGACGAGCCGTGTGCATCCGGATCCAGTGCGCAACCTGGCACAAGGCCGCGCGACAACCCGGAGCGGCTGCAACGAATCCTCAACAGCATCCGGGATTACGCGATCATCACCATGGATCGCAACGGCTGCGTCGCGAGCTGGAACCGTGGCGCCGAGCGCCTGCTTGGCTACACCGAAGACGAGATACTGGGCCGCCCGGGAGAAATTTTTTTCACGCCCGAGGATCGCAAATCCGGCGCGCCCGAACGCGAGATGCGGCTGGCGAACGAAGAGGGACGTGCCACCAACGAGC
>DASSFA010000037.1:0-7367 GCA_035694895.1 Rhodanobacteraceae bacterium
GAAGCCTTCAGCGGCCACACCGAATTCTTCGCCCAGCGCGCGAACTGCGAGGTGGTGATGATGCTGGCCTCGCCGGAATTGCGCGTCGCGCTCGCCACCACGCATTTGCCGCTCTCGAAAGTACCGACGGCGATCACGCGCGACTCATTGACGCGCACCTTGCGGATCGTGCGCGCCGAATTGACCTCGAAGTTCGGCATCGCACAACCGCGCATCGCAGTGCTCGGCCTGAACCCGCACGCGGGCGAAGCCGGGCATATGGGCGGAGAAGAGATCGAGACCATCGTTCCGGCAATGGACACACTGCGCGCGGAAGGTTTGGCGCTGATCGGCCCGCTGCCGGCCGACACCGCGTTCGTGCCGGCGCAGCGCGCGCATTACGACGCGGTGCTGGCGATGTATCACGACCAGGCCCTGCCGGTGCTGAAGAGCGAAGCGTTCGACCGCACCGTCAACATCACGCTCGGCCTGCCGTTCATCCGCACCTCCGTGGATCACGGCACCGCGCTGGACCTGGCGGGCACGGGGCGCGCCGATCCGTCCAGCCTGTTCGCGGCGGCGGAGCTGGCGTTGCAGCTCGCGAACCGCAAGGCGATCGTCGGAAACGAGAACATTCCCCCTCGCCGTTCCGGCGCAGGCCGGTGATCTTGATCCCGCAGCACAATGGATCCCGGCTTGCGCCGGGATGACGATCAAAGGCATATGGCGCGTCCGAAAAAACACTACGGCCAGCACTTCCTGCACGAGCGCGGGATCATCGAGCGCATCATCGCAGCGATCGCGCCAGAGTCGGGCGACAGCATCATCGAGATCGGTCCCGGTGAAGGCGCGCTGACGCTGCCGCTGCTGGATGTCGCGCACACACTCACCGCGATCGAACTCGATCCGGAATTGATCGAGCCGTTGCGTGCCGCCGCGCAGTCGCGCGGCGACCTCACCATCATCCACGCCGACGTGCTGGACGTGGACTTCACCGCGCTCGCGGGCGCCGGCAAGCTGAAGCTGGTCGGCAACCTGCCCTATTACGTTTCGTCGCCGATCCTGTTCCATTGCCTGGAGCACGCGCGAGCGATCACCGACATGGTGTTCATGCTGCAGAAGGAAGTGGTGGATCGCATGGCCGCCACGCCCGGCAGCAAGACCTACGGGCGGCTCTCGGTGATGCTGCAACTGGCGTGCAGGGTCGAGCCGCTGCTGCGCGTGCCGCCAGGCGCGTTCCGCCCGCCGCCGCAGGTGGATTCGGCGGTGGTGCGGCTGGTGCCGCACGCCACGCCACTCGATGCGGGCGTGGACTCCGCACAGGTCGAGGCGATCGTGCGCGCAGCCTTCAGCCAGCGCCGCAAGACGCTGGCGAATGCGCTCCACGGCCTGATGGACGCGGAAGCGATCCGCGCGGCCGGCATTGATCCCAGGGCGCGCGCCGAAACGGTCTCGCCGGGGCAGTACGTCGAACTGGCGAGAATATGACTTCCGTTCGCCCGAGGTATCGAAGGGCGAACCAAGGATCGCAACCGCCGCACGGAAGCATCCCCATGAATGGCTTTTGGCGGACTTGCAGCATTCACGCATCCTCGCCGACAATCCCGGCATGGCCGAACGTGACGACAACGCGCCCTACGCCATCCAGGTGTCGGTGGACACGCGCTTCGTGAGCGAGCAGTCGCAGCCGGAAGCCGACCGCTACGTGTTCGCCTACACCATCACGCTGCGCAACGTTGGCGAAGTGCCGGCGCGCCTGCTGTCGCGGCACTGGATCATCACCGACGCCAACGGCAAGGTCGAGGAAGTGCGCGGCGAAGGCGTGGTCGGCGAGCAGCCGCGGCTGAAGCCGGGCGAAGGCTACAGCTACACCTCCGGCGCGGTGCTGGAAACGAGCGTCGGCACCATGCGCGGCGCCTACACCCTGCACGCCGACGATGGCACCGACTTCGAGACGCCGATTCCGGAATTCGTGCTCTCGGTACCTCGTACCATCCACTGAAGGAGCCCGCACGTGGCCGTCTACGCAATCGGCGACGTGCAAGGCTGCTACCCGGAACTGCGGCGTCTGCTGGACAAACTCAAGTTCGATCCGGCGGCGGACACGCTCTGGTTCTGCGGCGACCTGGTCAACCGCGGCGGCGAATCGCTGGAAGTGCTGCGGCTGGTGCACGGCGTCCGCGAACGCTGCGTGGTCGCGCTCGGCAACCATGACTTGAGCCTGCTCGCCGTCGCGCAACGCACCCCGGAGGCGCGCGCGCACGTCAATCCCGATCTGCGCCGCGTGCTCGAAGCCGACGACGCGCCCGTGTTGCTGGAATGGCTGCGCACGCAGAAGCTGATCCACTGCGACGAGAAGCTGCACTTCACGATCGTGCATGCCGGAATCGCGCCCTCGTGGACGCTGAAGCAGGCGCTGCGCATCGGCCGCGAAGTCGAGCGCGCGCTCGCCGGCCCCGCGCATCGCGCGCTGCTGGCGCGCATGTTCGGCAACCGGCCCGCAAGATGGTCGCCCAAACTGCACGGCCACGACCGCCTGCGCGCGGCGATCAACATCCTCACGCGCATGCGCTACTGCGACGTGCACGGACGCATCGACTTCGACGCCAAGGGTGCGCCGGGCCAGCAGCGCGCGGGCTTGTATCCGTGGTTCTCCGTGCCCGGCGTGAAGCCGCGCGACACCCGCATCGTCTGCGGCCACTGGTCCACGCTCGGTCGCTTCGCAGGCCTCGGCATCTACGCGATAGACACCGGCGCGGTGTGGGGCGGCCAGCTCACCGCGCTGCGACTGGACGAAGAAGATCCACGGTTCATCGCGGTGAACGCGGAAGCGAGTCGGCGGAAGCCGTAGCGGCACGAACGATGGGCTGCTTTCGACCGAAGCAGACGCTCGTCCGAACGCCTGCTTTTCGGCCAAATCCGCTCGTGACGTGCCCACAAAAGATCGGAATTCCCGTACCCTGGCAGCGGCAGCGCATATTCCATAAAGTGTGTCGGCACGCAACGGAGTCGAAGGGTCTACAAAACTGCCGAGCCTGCTGGCTGCTTGCGGAACGAGATGGCGAACCGATTCCAGCCGTTGATGGCGACCACGAGCAACGTGAGATCGATCATCTCGGCGTCGGAAAAATGCTCATGCACTTCCGACCACACGGCATCCGGCACGTGATCCTGACTGATTTGCGTGACCGCTTCAGCCCAGGCCAGGGCCGCACATTCGCGTTCGCTGAAGAACGTGGTTTCACGCCAGGCGACCAAGGTGGACAATCGCCGTTCGCTTTCGCCGCCCTTGCGCGCATCGGCGGCATGCATGTCCACGCAATACGCGCATCCGTTGATCTGCGAAACGCGAAGGCGCACGAGTTCCCGCAGCGGCTTTTCCAGCGAGCTGCGAGCGATCTGCTTTTCCAGGCCGATCATTGCGTTCATGGCGTCCAGGCCGGCGTTGTAGAAATCGAGGCGTTGTGACATGAGGGTTCTCCTGAGAGTGGGTGCCGTCGTTTGATGAGGCGCTTTGCGGAGGGCCCGAATTCGGTAGGCGGCAAACCGCGGTCCGGTCCCTCGAGTCAGTGGCGGGCCCGATGCTCTCGCCGGATGTCGCGGGTCGCGGTGCGGCAGGCGTCTTCAAGGGCCGCGCGGAGTCGCAGCAGTCCCCACTGCGCCATGGGATCGGGCAGTGTGTCGATCAGCCACTTGATCCGCAGCAAGAGGCGCCGATGCAGGTTGATCCCTTGCGGTGTCAGCGCGAGATTTATGCATCGGCGGTTCCGCTCGATTCGAACACGGACGACAAGGTGCCGTTCGGCCAAACGGTTGACTGCGCGCGACAGCGACCCAGGATCTCGCTTCAAAGTTCTGGCAAGCACAGAAAGAGACGAGGTTCCTCCGGCGAGCTCGCCCAAGATCAGCCAGTCATTGAGGTGCAGCCGCTCCGGGGCCAACGCACCTTGCAGGCTGTTGTCCACGGCTTGCTGCGCCCAAATAAGATTGAGCACGATCCTGCGCAGATTCGCCCCATGCAGCGGTCGCGGCGCACCGTCTTGCGGGATGGTGGGTGAATCGATGTTTTGAACGGCGCTCATCGGAACACCTTCTGCACCAACGTCACCGCGATACCGGCGACGCCGAGTACGGCAATGCACGCGAAGTGGTCGATGTTGGCTAGCATCGAAGACTGCTGGACCAACAGATGTGCGATCCGGCTCGTGGCGAGTTGTGTCGCCTGGGCGGCGCCCACGGCGTGCGACAACGCGTCCCGCAGGCGATCGAAAGCGATAGTGAAGCGCGGATCGCCTTCACTGATGTGCGTGTCGAGCACGGCGTAATGGACCGCGGTGCGCCACTGCTGACCCAGTGTTGCCAGCGTGATGCCGAGCGCAATGCCCACTTGCCCCACCATGTTCTTGAGTTGCTGCGCGTTGGCGAAGGCGCGCTCGTCGTTTTCCAGCTCGCGATACGACTGCATCGCCGCGATCGGCATCACCGTCAGCAGGAAGATGCTGTACAGCACGAGCGCCGGCAGTACGTGGGTCCACAGGTCGGCAGTGGTATCCAGGCGAGCCAGCAGCACGCCGCAGAGCGTCAGCGCGGCAAAGCCCGTGACCAGGTACTTTCGAGGCGAGGGATGGCGCGGAACCAGCCAGGTCACCACGAGGATGGTGACTACGGCCGCAAGGAACCCGATCGCCTCGAACCGGCCCACGGTTTGCCACGCGAAGCCAAGCGTGCGCAGCAACATCGAGGGCATGACGTAGTTGTTTGCGCCAAGCATGAGATAGCCGAATCCGAACAACGCCATGCCAGCGAGGTAGCGGGCGTGCAGCATCCGCCGCACCTGCAGCAGGGGGTGGGGGGCGCGGTACTCGTACCAGGCATAAACCAGCAGCCCTATCACCGCGGCCGCCATGGCCAGCGCGGCGAACCCGACGTCGCCAAAGAAGTCGTAGTACAGCCGCTGCAGTCCATACAGCAGGGCGAAGACGGCGGCGGCCAGCAGCACTTGCAGTTCGAGTCGCAGCAATGACGGCTCGCTTCCACGCCCCGGCCCCATCAGCGGCAAGCTCCGCCACGCCAGGCCGCAGGTGCCGAGGCCCACGCACGCGACCAGCCAGTAGATCGCGCTCCAGTGTTCCGCGGACACCGCTTCCGATGCGAGCCAGGGACCGACGGCAAGTCCGAGCGCAAGACTGGTACCCAGGGCGCGGATGCCGGTGAACCGACGCTTCCCGGGCATCAAGTGCTGGATGATCATCCGCGCCGAGGTGAACAGTGCACCGCCGCCCACCGCCATCACGACGCGCCCGATCAGGAACGATCGATAGTCATGGCTGGTTGCGCACAGCACCGAGCCGAGCGCCGACACGACCGTCGAGATGCAGATGAAGCGCCGCGCGCCGATCCATTCCACCAGCCAGCGCTGCATGGAGATCATCAGCACTGCCACGCTTGCGTACACCGCCGCGATCAGGCTGAAGTCCTCCGGGCTGAGCCCGAGTTCGCCCATGATCGGCTGAGCCGCGAACGCAGTCATGCTCAGTTGCAGGAACTCGATCGCGGTCAGCGCGGCGATGGTGGCGCACAGCCAGAGCTCGGAACGGCGCGTGTTCATGGGGGCGCGCCTACAGGTTCGCCTGGATGATGTCCGCCACCATCGCGTCGGCGTGCGCCAGTTGATGGGCATAGACCTCGGTGCGATAGCCGTGCGCGCGCTCGCCGGAAGCAGCCAGCCGCCGTCCGTGGTGCTCGCGCGTGGACACCTCCACCTGCATGGACAAAC
Organism: Rhodanobacteraceae bacterium; assembly: GCA_035694895.1. Taxonomy (GTDB): domain Bacteria; phylum Pseudomonadota; class Gammaproteobacteria; order Xanthomonadales; family Rhodanobacteraceae; genus 66-474. The sequence goes on from DASSFA010000037.1 coordinate 5,756, forward strand.
CCAACTGCAGCGGGTGTGCTTCGATCTCGCGCGGGCGCAAGGCGATGCGCACCGGCACGCGCTGGACGACCTTGATCCAGTTGCCGGTGGCGTTCTGAGCGGGCAGCAGCGAGAAGGCATTGCCGGTGCCCGGCTCCTGTCCCTCGACCACGCCGTGATAGACCACGCTGCCGCCGTACAGGTCGGCCGTCAGCGTCACCGGTTGCCCGATGCGCACGTCGCGCAGCTGCGATTCCTTGAAATTGGCATCCACCCAGATCTGGTCCGGTGGCACGATGGCCATCAGCGGCACGCCGGGCGCGATGCGTTCGCCGACCTGCACATGGCGGCGCGTGACGATGCCGGACACCGGCGCAGGTATGACGGTGCGCTGCAGGGCGACATAGGCGGCGCGCACCTGCGCCGCGGCTGCCAGCACCGCCGGATTGCGTTGCAATGACGTGCGATCGATGGCGGCGAGACTGGCTTTGGTCTTCTCGCGCGCCATCTCCAGAGCCGCACGGGCCGCGCCTACGGTCTGCTCCGCGTGCCGGATTTCCTCACCCGACACCGCACCGATGGCGAGCAGCCCACGCCGATGAGCGAGATCCGCCTCGGCACGTGCGAGATCCACTTCGCGCATCTTGATGTTGGCTTGCGCCGTGCCCGCGGCGGCGTAACTCGCACGGACCTGGCGCACGGCGCGCGCGAGTTGTGCCTGGGCCTGCTCCAGTGCAACTTTCGCATCGGTATCGTCGAGCCGGATCACGGTCTGGCCGGCGTGCACGCGATCGGTGTCATCCGCGCCGATGGCCGTGACCACTCCACCGATCTGAGCGGTGATCATCACCACGTTGCCCCCGACGTATGCGTTCTCGGTGGAAACGCTGTTGCGATCGCTGAAGAGCCAGTACGCCACGCCGCACAGCGCGAGCACCAGTGCACCTGCCGTCAGGATCAGGCGCCGGCGGTTGGCAACCGGCGAAGGGGCGAATGCAATGGCGTTCACGGCGATGCTCCATTGACCTTGGAAAGGGATGCCTTGGCGTCAGGCGATGGCGGAACCGGTGCGTGGCCGCCGCCCAGTGCGCGGATCAATTCGACGCGCAGTTCGCGGCGGTGTTCGTCGAGCCGGATTTGCCGGCGCTTTTCCGTGAGCACTTGGTCGTCGGCTGCCAGCACCTGCAGGTAATTGGCGAGACCGTTGCGATAGCGGGCGGTGGCGAGGTCGCAGGCGCGTTGCGAAAGTTCGATGGCCTGCGCCTGATCGTGCTGCTGGCGGTCGACCCACGCGAGCGCGGTCAACTGGTCAACGACGTCGTGCACGGCGCCCAGTACCGTCGCGTTGTAGCGCTCGACGGCCGCGTCGTAACCGGCCTGGTGCAGCGCGAGATTTCCACGCAGCCGTCCGCCCTCGAACAGCGGCAGGGAAATCGCGGGACCGATGCCCAGCACGCGGCTGCCGGCCGAGAGGAATTGGCTGAACCCGAGGCGCTGCAGTCCGACGAAAGCGTTGAGGCTGATATCGGGATAAAACTCCGCCCGCGCGACCTTGACGTCCTGGCGTTCGGCTTCGACCCGCCAGCGCTGCGCGACGACGTCCGGGCGCCGACCGATGAGATCCACGGGCAGG
>DASSFA010000038.1:0-9128 GCA_035694895.1 Rhodanobacteraceae bacterium
GGACGAACAACGACAGCATCTGGATGTGGGTGCGCGGAACAAATGGTTTTGGTTATCAACGGGTAGGGAACCGCCCATCAGGATGGAACATCATCGGGGTCGCCGATATCAATGGCGACCACAAAGCGGACTTGATTTGGCGCAACTCCACCAGCGGGAAAATAGCCTATTGGCTGATGAATGGCACCGTCCCGACGTTGAAGTCGCCAACTCTCTCAATCTCGCAGGGTTATCACGTCGCTGCGATCGGCGACTTCGATGGCGACGGCAAGACAGATATGGTCGTGACGAATGGACTGCAGATCATGCTGCTGCGCAGTACCGGTGCCGGCTTTGCGCAACAGCCGATCTCCTCGCAACCTGGGGCCGACTGGCAAATTGTTGGAGCAGGCGATATAGATGGTGATGGCAAGGCAGACCTGCTTTGGCGTAATTCATCCAACGGAAGCTTTGCTTATTGGCTGATGAATGGTTCGACAGTGCTCAAAGCGTCACCTGCATTCGCGGCGCCGAAGAGCTTTACCATCTCCGCAATCGGGGACTTCAATGGAGACGGAAAGACTGACATTGTCTGGTCGAACGGCAGCATTCTCTCCATGTGGATTGGAAATGGGTCGGGATTTTCGATTGCCAATTTCGCCAGTCAGCCTGCGGGCTGGAAGCCCATCGCACCGCCAACTGGCAATTAGCTGACCTCGCCCGGTGCTCCTCATGTGAGGAGCACCGGGCGAACCGGTTCACTTCAAGACTTCCAGTTCGAACAGGATGGATGCCATGGGGATGTATTTGCTGAGTAGGTTGTCTGTCAGTACCGGCGCTCGCGAGAGCATCCTGTAGACGAAGGGCAGCTTGTACGGCGTATACGCTCGGGAAAGGATTCTGAATCTGCACGTAGTGTATTCGCCGTATACCGAGCTATCTTCAGTAAACAGATCAAAGCTGCGCCACGCAAAACCGTGGCGGTGCGTGAGGTCTTCATACAGGCACGCGCTGCGGAAATGCGGCACGCGGATGATCACTCGGCAACCCGCCCGTCCGACACGGTGGAGTTCGTGCATCACGGCAAGGACATCATCCAGGTGCTCGATGACGTTCATGCAGCGGATTTCATCGAATTCATTGTCTGCAAATGGATACGGTGTATGGTTCAGATCGTGCCGTACGTCCACCTTCGTTGCGAACCGATCGATATTGACAGCGCCCTCAATGTAGTCCGCTCCGCAGCCGAGATTCAGAACGTGCTCTTCTGATGCTGGAGTCTGATTCCGCTCGTCCATTTGGCGCGTATTCGTCATCAGCATGTGCTCCGTCCTCGGGACAACAGCTCTGAATAGAGTCGCAGATGCGCATCAATCGCTCGGTCCGCCGTGAACTCTGTAATGGCGCGCTGTCTTCCGTGCTGGCCCATAGTTCGGGCAGTCTCCGGCTGTTGGCGCAGTAATCGGCAGGCCTTCGCGATTGCGGTTACATCTCCGATGGGCGTCAACAGCCCCGTTTGGCCATGTACCACTACATCGCGCAGCCCGGACGCGTTGAAAGCGACTACCGGCTTCCCGCAGGACATTCCCTCGAGCGCGGTGTAGCCAAATCCTTCATGTCGGCTCAACGAAACGACGATGTCGGTACTTCGGTACGCGTTAATGAGTTGTGCCTTGGTCAAGCCGCTCTTGAATTGCAGTTTGGCTCCATGTGCGGCCACTCGTAGTGCCTGACCGCGCAATCCCGCAACCACGGTCACCTTGAACTCACCTCCAAGAGCCTCGCAGAATGGACCGATCAAATCGCCACCTTTGCGACGGCTCATATTCCCGATGATAAGAATGCGCGTAAGTTCCTGGTGACCTTCGATCGGAAAGTCTCCTGGTGAAAAGTCATCTACATCTACCCACAGGGGGATTGCCCGAATGTTGTGAACATGAAAGTCCTGGCAAACTTCTTTGCGCGTGGATTCACTGATCGCTACAGCGGCGTCCGCCGCGAGGAATGAGGCGCGCTCAAAGCGGCGCACCATGTGGTCGTGAAAGAAGGCTTGCTGGAGAGACTTCCACTCTGGATAACCCCGCCCCGCCACGCAATGCAGAGCGGTCGCCACTAGGGGAGTCGGTTTGCGCTGAAAAGCGAACGCAATCCAGCTATTGGCATTGATAACGTCAGTATTCCGCGGAGCCGGCTCTCGGCATAGCGCCCACGGAAAATACTGATATGCGTGCGGAAACCATTGCACGATGGGTTCCGCGCCATGTGCCCGCAACGCATCGGCGAGCCGTTCGACATAGACATCGGAACCACTTCGCGCGCGAATGCTTGGCAACCAGATTCTCACCCACAACCCCCCGCGCTGAGTGCAGCAATCACCAGATCTCTTCCGACGCTTCAGCCGTGAATTTGGCCCGGTACCCGATGTAAGCCGCAAAGCTTGCCACCATTGCGAAATGGGTAAGGTAAGTTGCCGCCACGGCGCCCCGCCAGCCCCACGCCACCACCAACATGATGGATGCTCCCACGTTGAAAATCGCCCCACCGAGTTCGAAAGCCCCGGTGGCTCTTTCATAACCTGATGTAGCCGCCAAGGTGCGAACTATGACCCAGCAGGCCATTGTCAGCGGCACGGCGGCGAGCGCATGGGCAATGGGTATTGCTTCACGGTATGCGGCTCCCAGTATCCAAGGCAGCAGGTACGCAGCCGCGTAAACGCCAACACATAGGCAAAGTGCGAAGGCCAATGTCAACGCGATTTTGCCCGCTGAGGCCTTTAGTGATTCGCGCAGGCCGTGTTGCCCTTGTTTGAAAAGAGCGGGAAGCAGTCGCTCGACTCCGGCCGAGATAGGAAGCAGAAAAATATCGACGAGCCGATAGGCGAGAGTATAGGTGCCGGCGATGGCAGTGGAGGCCAACCGCGCAAGTATCACCTTGTCAGCATCTCCATGTACCCGAGAGGACGCAGTGGAGACCGCGAAACCCAGCCCGGCGAGCGTATCGTGGGATGCTGCTGATCCGCCCCCGAAATTGCCACGCATGCGCCACCCCCAGGCACCAAAAACTGCAAGAAAGGCAAACCCGCCAGTAGCAAGCGACACGAAGGACCAAGACATCAGGCCGAGGATGCCGAAAGCAAAGAACAGCGCTGCAATCACTACCCGCAGCGCTGGCAACGCACACACCGCCAGAGTCATTCCGGTGTAATGCTCGCGTGCTTGCAGTATGCGCATTGCCAGATCCGATGCTCCGTAATAGAGGATTTCCCCGAGCACGATCAGAGTGATGGCCAGCGGGGTCACGCTGTGTGGAATGACAAGCCACGCGCAGCCCCCAGCTAACGCCGCCAGCGGCAACGCCGATAAGCCAACCCACTGCATCGTGCGGTTGAGGCTCTCGACATATGGCTTCTTGGCATGGGCCACATCGCGCACATGCAGCGGCCCGGCGCCGAAACCGCTGAACATGGCAAAGAAAGAGGCGAGGCTTGCGGCCGCCGCATATGCACCGAACGCGCTTGGCCCGAGCGCACGCGCCAGCAGCACGGCAAGCACGCTGAGCAACAGGGATCGGAATCCGAATCCGAAGGTTACGATCAAATAGCTGCGGCTGAGCATGCTGAATTCGCGCGGCGGCTGATTGCAGCCAGGATCAATTTCGGACTAGGGAGTGGCCGGCAGCCAAGCGCTCGAATTCTTCGAGATAATCGTTCGCAACGCGATTCCATGTGAATTGCTCCACAACCATCTGCCGCGCGCGGACCGAAAACTGCCGTCGATTTTCTTCGTTCCATCGCGCGATTCCGTTGATCTTGGCGGCAAATGCGCTGGCGTCGAGAGGTTCGATCAAAAAGCCGGTGATGTCCTCGATAACGGCCTCCGCCAGCCCGCCCAGATTCGATGCCACGACCGGCGTGCCTACAGCTGCGGATTCGAGCGCCGAAAGTCCGAATCCTTCGTTCTGGCCGGAAAGATGCGCGGGCAGGTTCGGCATGATGCAGGCGATCACCTTTGCGCGCAGTTCCGGCAGCAACTCCCTCGGCATGCTCCCCAGGTATCGCGCTCGTGGACAGTTCAGAACCGCCTCCATTTCCGACGGATCCCAGGATGGCCCGGCGACCAGCAGATCGATGCTTGGGTCAACCTTGGGCATCACTTCCTGGATGAACCAGGCGAGACCCTTGCATCGTATGAGCCTGCCCGCGAAGAGGATGGAATTCTGCTTCCGAACGGGATCGCTTGGAGAAGGCTGAAGTCGGGTTGCGAGTAGGATCCGCGTGGTATTTCGAAACCCAAGCGACACAGCCATTCGCTCGGTATCCGAACTATTGGCGATCAGGAGATCCGTGCTTCGCGAGAACAGCTTCAGCATGGCCTTGTAGGCGACCGAACTCGCATTCCTTCCTTGTGCGTAGTAAACATCATTTCCATGAGCCGCCACGACCGTCCTGACTTTGCGCGCGCGCAATTTGGCGAGCCAAGCCATCGGAGTGAGGACCGCATCACCGAACAGCACGACGTCCACGTTGCCGGCCCCACGAAACACAGCTATGGAAGCCTTGGCGAAGAATCGCAGCAGGGCGAACAGCCCAGGTCTCCCGATGATCGGCGGGTCCGGTTTGAATAGTGTCAGGTCCCCGCACTTTCGCCTGAGCGCGAGGGACAGTTCTTCCGCGAAGACTTCCATGCCGCCTACGGACGGAGGGAATTTGCGGGTAACAAAAAGGATTCGCATCAGATTCGCTCAGCCCCGCCGATGCTCCGAATCTGAACTGCTGCCTCCATCCATCCTTTGGCACCGATAGTGAACGCGCATGTCATCGTTGATCCTCGAGCCTGCAGCGCAAATGGCTATTCCTTCACGGGTACGTGCAGCGCTGCGCGAACTGCGCCGAGGATCCGTGCCAGGTCGCTGTCCGTCAACTTCGGCGACAGCGGCAGGCTGACGGTTTGTCGGCCCAGACGCATCGCGTTGGGCCATTGCTCCGGCCTCCAGCCGTAGCGTTGCTGATAGTACGGATGTTCCGGTACGGAGAGGTAATGCACGCCTGTGCCGATCCGGCGCGCGTTCATCGCATCCAGGAACGCATCGCGCGAAATGCCGCAGCTTGCCTCGTCCACCATGATCGTGAACAGGTGGTAGGCATGTCGCGTGTCGGGCTCGGGGCGCGCCGGCAATCCAATCGGAAGATCCGCCAGCGCGTCCATGTAGCGGTTCCAGATCTGCTCGCGCCGCCGCCAGTTTCGCTCCACGCGTGCGAGCTGGTGGATGCCGATGGCGGCCTGCAGGTCCATCATGTTGTACTTGAAGCCGGCTTCGACCACCTGGTAGTGCTTGTAGCCCTTGTCGCCGAAACGGTGCCAGGCATCCTTGCTCATCCCGTGCAGCGCCAGGATGCGCGCGCGGGCGACGTGGGCCTCGTCGCGGCCGACGATCATCCCGCCTTCGCCGGTCACCACGTTCTTGGTCGCGTAGAAACTGAAGCAGCCGAAATCGCCGAAGGTACCGGCCTTGCGGCCATGGTAGATCGTTTCGATCGCGTGCGCGCAATCCTCGATCACCTGCAGGTCGTGCTTGCGCGCGATGGCCATGATCGCGTCCATGTCGCAGGCGCGCCCGGCGAAGTGGACCGGCAGGATGGCTCGGGTGCGCGGAGTGATCGCGGCCTCGACTGCGGCGGGATCCATGTTCTGGGTTACCGGATCCACGTCCGCCAGCACCGGCGTCAGCCCGGCATGGATGATCGCGTTGACGGACGCACAGAAGGTCAGCGGGGTGGTAATCACCTCGCTGCCGGGTTCGAGCCCTGCGGCCACCATGCTGACGTGCAGCGCGGCGGTCGCGGAATTCACCGCGGCGACTTGCGCCGGCGCAAGGTGCTGGTAAGCGGCGAAGTCGCGTTCGAACTGCGCCACGCGCGGCCCGGTGCCGAGCCATGCCGACTGCATGCAGGCGACGACTTCGTCTATTTCCGCCTGTTCGATGAGCGGTGAACCGAAGATCAGGAACGGTTCGTCATCGAAGCCCCGGTGTTCGGACATTCAGGCCGATCTCGTGTGTGATCCGGATCGGATCAGGTGCTGCATCTACTGGACCGCCGCTTCCAGCTCCGGCACGATCTTGAACAGATCGCCGACCAGGCCGTAATCGGCGATCTCGAAGATCGGCGCGTCGGGATCCTTATTGATCGCCACGATCGTGCCGGCGTCCTTGATGCCGGTCAGGTGCTGGATGGCGCCGGAGATGCCGATCGCCATGTACAGCTCCGGCGCGATGATCTTGCCGGTCTGTCCGACCTGCAGATCGTTCGGCACGTAGCCGGCGTCCACCGCGGCGCGCGAAGCACCGACCGCGGCGCGCATCTTGTCGGCCAGCTTGTAGATGATCTCGAAGTTCTCCTTCGAGCCCACGCCGCGACCACCGGATACCACGCGCTGTGCGCCCTGCAGATCGGGTCGATCGCTGCTCGCCTGCTGCAGGCCGATGAAACGCGTGTGCGTCGGCAATTCGACATCGAGGCTCAAGGCTTCGATCGGTGCGGCACTGCCTGACTCGGCCACCGCAGGCCACGACGCCGTGCGCACCGTGCCCACCACGATCGCTCCGCTCGGCGTTTCCACGTCCACGATCGCGTTGCCGGCGTAGATCGGTCGCTTGAACTTGTGCGCGTCTTCCACCGCCATGATGTCGCTGACCTGGCCGACGCCCAGCAATGCGGCCGCGCGTGGCGCGACATCCTTGCCGAAGGTGGTGGAGGGAGCCAGCACGTGCGTGTAACCGTTGCGCGCGACGGACGCAATCTGCGGCGCGAATACCGCTGCCAGCGCGTGTGCATTTTCCGCACGCGTGACGGTGAGTACCCTCGAGACGCCTTCCAGCTTCGCGGCGGCAGCCGCGATCGCATCCGGCGCATCGGCAAGCACCAGCACGTCGATGGATTCCGGGCTCATCGCGCGCGCGCAGGTCACGCAGCGCGCGGTCGCTGCATTGAGTCGGCCGTTGAGGTGTTCGGCAATGACCAGGATTTTGCTCATCACACCAATCCTTTCTGCTTTAGCGCGGCGACCAGCTCCGCGACATCCTTCACCATCACGCCGCGCGAGCGCTTGGGCGGCGCGGCGTAGTGCGTGGATTTGATTTCACTTCCCGATTCGATGCCAAGCGACGCCAGATCGATCGTCTCGATCGGCTTGGACTTGGCCTTCATGATGTCCGGCAGCTTGATGAAGCGCGGCTCGTTCAACCGCAGATCCGTGGTAACGACCGCAGGCAGGTCGACTTCCAGCGTTTCCAGGCCGGCATCCACCTCGCGAGTCACGCGCGCGATGTTGCCGTTGATCTCCAGCTTGGAAGCGAAGGTCGCCTGCGGACGATTCCACAACGCGGCCAGCATCTGGCCGGTCTGGTTGCAGTCGTCGTCGATCGCCTGCTTGCCGAGGATCACCAGGCCCGGTTGCTCCTTCTCGATCAGCTTCAGGAATGCGCGCGCGGCGGCCAGCGGCTGCACCGCTTCGTTCGTCACAACGTGGATCGCGCGATTGGCGCCCATCGCCAGGCCGTTGCGCAGGTGCGGCTGCGCGTCCGCCGGCGCGATGGTGGCGATCACGACGTCGGCGGCGATGCCTTTCTCGCGCAGGCGCAGCGCTTCTTCCAGCGCGATGTCGTCGAACGGATTGGCGGAGAGCTTGACGCCTTCGGTGACCACGCCGGAGCCATCCGGCTTCACCTGGATGCGCACGTTGAAATCCACCACGCGCTTGTAGCCGACCAGAATCTTCATCTTCCCTGGGCCTTGCGAACGAAACGGCACATTGTAACCGAGGCCGGCGGCCCGTTCCGCTTCGAAAATCAGCGACAGTGCTCGGCTGGAAAACCGTTCGCGTTGAGCGTAGTGAGCATGAGCGAACGAAGTCGAAACGCGGTTGTCCTTCGACTCCGGCCCTGCGGGCCTACGCTCAGGACGAACGCAGTTGAACCAACCCGCCGAATCAGCCCACGTCACCCAGGATCGCGCGCGCGAAACGTTCCGCCGAACCGGGGGCGTGGCCCAGGAAGACCGAAGGTTCGGTGAGTTCCAATTCCAGCAGGCGCGGCGCGCCGGATTCGTCGTGGATCAGGTCCACGCGTGCGTAGAGCAGGGGACGTTCGAAGGGAATGGCTGCGAGTGCGCGCTGCGCGATTTCGCATTCGGCGCTCGATGGTTCGCGCGGCGTGATCTGCTCGACCGCGAACAAGCCGGTGGCCGGTTCCGCGCCGCGCTTCAGCAGCGGGCCCTTGCGGATCGCGTGGCTGTATTCGCCATCGAAGAACAGCAGCGCGGTTTCACCGTGAGCGTCCACGCTGGGCAGATACGGCTGCACCAGCGCGCTGCGGTTGGTTCTCGACAGGCGATCCAGATGCGCCAGCATCTCGCCGCGCGAATCGCGTGCGTGCCGCTGCGCATCCTTGGAACCTGCGCCAACGGAAGGCTTCACGACGACATCTTCGGCGTGCGGATGTGCTTCCAGGAATACAGTCAGCGCGCGCCGTGCATCTTCGCCGGGCTGGACGAAGGCACTCGGCACGACCGGCACGCCCGCGGCTCGCAGGTGCGCGAGGTAATGCTTGTCGGTATTCCAGCGCACCACTGCCGGCGGATTCAGCAGCCGCGTGCGCGTGGCCGCGTGTTCGATCCATCGCAGGAATTCCGGCAAGCGCTTCGCGTAATCCCAGGTCGAGCGAAGCAAAGCGAGGTCGAACGATGACCATTCGATCCCCGGATCGTCCCAGCGCGCGATCGTCACCCGCGCGCCGGCGGCCTCCAGGGCGCGCCGCAGCGGCGGCAGGTCCTCATCCAGCTTGCGCGCGCCGCGCGCGCTGACCAGGGCAACATGGGGTGTATTCACCGCGCATCCATAACACGATCCGCTTTCGTGCGCATGGCGCTTCAGGCAGGTTGCAGGTCCACGTAGAGCAGGCGCCAATCCAGCACCACGCAATCCCGCTCATGACGGAAGCCGACGTGTTCCTGCAAGGCTTCGCGCAGCGCCGCGGCAGGGCAATCCACCACCCCGAACAATCCGCCGCAGAATTCCAGCATCTGTTGCTCGCTTTCGAACTCCCACGGACAGGACAGCTCGCCGAAGCGCGCGACCTTCCCGAGCGTCGCGAAC
>DASSFA010000039.1:0-9591 GCA_035694895.1 Rhodanobacteraceae bacterium
CTCGACCAGGATGGACGGCACGTCCGGCGAACGCAGCACCACGAAGTTGGCGCGCTCCACGTATCCGCGGTGGGTCGGGCCGAGCGCTCCCAGTGCCTTCAGTACGCGCTTGGCGACCGCTTCGCTGGCCTCGATGGACGCGCCCTGCGAAAGGTCCAGCAGCACGGAAGCGAGCGTGTCGTCCTTGTCGTCCAGCGACACGCCACCGATCAGGTCGGCGCGGTTTTCGCTGTCGGCCAGCCAGCGCGCGGCTTCCGAAACCTTGCCGTGCTTCGAGAGCACCCACACCGATGAGCCGCGCGCGTCGGCACTGGTGTAGGCATCGGCATGGATGGAGACGAACAGGTCGGCCTTGTTCCGGCGCGCAATCTCGTACCGCTTCTTCAACGGCACGAAATAGTCGCCATCGCGGGTCAGCACCGCGCGCATGCCCGGCTGCGCATTGATCAGCTTGGCCAGATCGCGAGCCACCGAGAGCGTGACGTTCTTTTCCAGCGTGCCGTCCGGGCCGTGGGCGCCGGGATCGTCGCCGCCGTGTCCGGCATCCACCGCGATCACCACCGGCCGCGGCTTGCCCTGGGCGATGTCGTCCTCGACGGTGCGCGCGATCTCGTCCTTCTTCGCCGCGCGTTGCGGGTAGAGATCCACCACCAGCCGGTAGCCGTACTGGCCTGCGGGCTTCAGCAGAAAACTTTTCGGATGCGCCTGTGCACTGAGGTCCAGCACCACGCGCGCGGCCTTGGCGTTCTTGCCGCTGCGGACGTCCTTCAACAATCCCCGCACGGCCGGCACGTGGAAGCCATCGGCGAAGCTGCTGTCCTCGACATCCAGGACAATGCGTGCGGGGTTGTCCAGCTGGAAAAGCTTGTAGTCGGACGGCTGCGCGGAAAGGTCCAGCACCACGCGGGTGGAATCCGGCCCACCCCACACCCGCAAGGCCTTGACCTGCGCGGCACCGGCGGCGGCGGCGCAGAGCAGGCCGCTCACGGCGACAAAAGCCAACAGCAGCGGGCGCGGGATCCCCCTCATGGGCCGAAATTCAACCCCAAGCCGCCCGGAATTGCAAGCACATTTCCCTTATTTGCCCGCAGCATGCGTAGCTTTTGATGAATCCAGTTCAGGAAGATTCGGCAAATGAGTGCAGGATGCACTCATCCCGGCCAGCACAGGGACGTGCGACGAGCCGGGATCCAGTTGCTCAGGACGCACTCATCCCGGCCAGCACAGGGACGTGCGACGAGCCGGGATCCAGTTGCTCCGGACGCACTCATCCCGGCCAGCACGGGGACGTGCAACGAGCCGGGATCCAGTTGCTCCGGATGCACTCATCCCGGCCAGCACGGGAACGTGCAACGAGCCGGGGTCCAGTTGCTCCGGATGCACTCATCCCATGGCCGGCCAGCCCTGCGCCCTCGGAGAGCAGGCGGACAGCCTGGCCTTGCGCCCGCGGTCGGCATGCGCCAGGGAGAGTTCCAGATCAGCCGCCGGCAGGGCGCCTTGGCCGCGCTCGGGCCACTCCACCAGCACGATCGCGCGCGGATCGCGCAACTCGTCCAGGCCCAGGTATTCCAGTTCGTCCGCCGCGGCGATGCGGTAAAGATCGAGATGGAAGGCATCGCGCCCGTCCGAGTGGTAGCGCTCCAGCAGGCTATAGGTCGGGCTCTTGATCCGCTCGCCCGCGCCGAGTGCCTGCAGCAGCGCGCGTGCGAAAGTGGTCTTGCCCGCACCGAGCTCGCCGCGAAGGTACAGCACCCCGCCGCCGCGCAGGGCCGGCGCAAGCCGGCGCGCGAGGGCGATGGTCGCGGTTTCATCGGGCAGGTCGAATTCCAGTTCAGCCATCGAGACGTCCGTTCACGAGAGCGCGCAGATAGGGGAAAAGATCGGAGGCCAGCAGTCCGCGCTCGCCGGCGCGCGCGGCGAGGTCGCCCGCGCGCGCGTGCACGCCGGTACCGATGCAAGCAGCCTCCCAAGGCGAAAGACCTTGCGCCAGCAGCCCGGCAATCACGCCGGTCTGCGCATCGCCCATGCCGCCGCTGGCCATGCCGGGATTGCCCCACGGGCACACAGCGGCTTCCCCATCCGGGGAGGCAATCACACTGCCCGCGCCCTTCAGCACCACCACCGCGCGATGGGCTTGCGCCAGGGTGCGCGCCGCGGCGAAACGATCCGCCTGCACCTGCGCGGTGGTGCACCGAAGCAGCCGCGCCGCTTCCCCAGGATGCGGCGTGAGCACGATCTGCTCCGGAAGCGCCCGCGGATGTTCGGCGAGCAGGTTCAGTCCGTCGGCGTCCAGCACCGTCGGCTTGCCGGCCTCCAGCGCCGCGTGCCACAGGCCGCGACCCCATTCCTCGCGGCCCAGCCCCGGTCCGAGCGCCAGCACCGCCGCCTGCTCCAGCAACGGCCCTAGATTGCGCGCGACGTGCACGCCCTGCGGCATCAGTTCGGGACAGGCCGACAGTACCGCCACCACGTGCGCTTCGCGGGTGGCCACGCTGGCCAGCCCCGCGCCGACACGCAACGCAGCTTCCGCGGCCAGACGAATCGAACCGCCCGCACCGTGGTCGCCGCCGATCGCCAGCACGTGGCCGTAGCGGCCCTTGTGGCTGTCGCGCACGCGTTTCGGCAATCCGCGCGCGCCCAGCAGGTGTGCGTCGGGCGGATGTTGCGCGTACAGCGATCCGGGGATTTCAAGCTCCGCAAGCTCGCGTTCGCCGGTGTGGTCGAAGGCCTGGGCGGTGAACAGACCACGCTTCCAGGCCACGAAGCAGACCGTCGCGGCCGCGCGCACGCACGGTTCAAACGCGACGCCGGTGTCCGATGACAATCCGGAAGGCACATCCAGCGCCAGCACCGGCCGCGTTTGCGCATTCAGCCGCTGGATCAGCATCGCGGCATCGCCCTCGGGGGCGCGATTCAGGCCCGAGCCGAACAGCGCGTCCACGTACACGTCCGCCTGCGGCAATTCACCGCCGTGCGTGATGGTCACTCCGGCGCGGCTGCATCGCGCACGCGCTTCGGCAGCGTCGCCGACCGAAGCGCCGCCAAGCGCGGTCACGCTTGTCTTCAGGCCTGCCTCATGCGCCAGCATGGCGACCAGGAAGCCGTCGCCGCCGTTGTTGCCCGGCCCGCACAGCACGCACACGCTCCGAGCCTGCGGCCAGCGCCTGCGCAGCGAAGCGAATGCCGCCGCCGAAGCCCGCTGCATCAGATCGATGCCGGGAATCCCGCCGGCAATCGCTGCGCGGTCGAGCATGCGCACCTGCTCCGTGGTGTAAAGCGCGGTCTTCGCGTCAATGCCGGTCATGGGCTGATTATAGGTATTCACCTTCGCAATCGAACGCATCCGGCACAGGGCGAAAAGATTGGCGCCTTACAATATGCAGATGGATTCTTGCATCAACATCGACTTCACCGCGCTGGCTGCGCGCATCAAGGCGTGGGGCGCCGAACTCGGTTTCGCCAGGCTGGGCATCGCCGGAATCGAGCTGGACGAGGATGAAGCGCATCTTCTGAACTGGCTGCGCGAAGGCCGGCACGGCGCAATGGACTACATGCAGCGCCACGGCGTGAAGCGCAGCCGGCCTCATGAATTGCAGCCCGGAACGGTGCGGGTGATTTCCGCGCGCATGGATTATTTCCCGGAAGGATCACGCGAGGCCTGGAGCGTGCTGCGGGATCCGGAGCGCGGCTATGTCGCGCGTTATGCGCTGGGCCGCGACTACCACAAGGTCATGCGCACGCGTTTGCAGAAACTGGCCGACCGCATCGAGGCGGAAATCGGCCCGTTCGGCTATCGCGCCTTCACCGATTCGGCGCCGGTGCTGGAAAAGGCGCTGGCGCGCAATGCGGGGCTCGGCTGGATCGGCAAGCACACCTTGCTTCTCGACCGCGATGCGGGCTCGTGGTTCTTCCTGGGCGAGCTCTACACCGACCTGCCCCTGCCGGTGGATGCGCCCTCGACCGAACACTGCGGCACCTGCACGCGCTGCATCGAGATCTGCCCGACCCAGGCGATCACCGGACCGAAGCAACTGGACGCGCGCCGCTGCATCGCCTATCTCACCATCGAGCTGAAGGAAGCGATTCCGGAAGAGCTGCGGCCGTTGATCGGCAATCGCGTGTTCGGCTGCGATGACTGCCAGCTCGCCTGCCCCTGGAACAAGTTCGCGCAGCCCACGCACGAGGAGGATTTCTCGCCGCGCCACGGCCTGGACAGCGCGAAGCTGGTCGAGCTGTTCGCATGGAGCGAAGAAGAATTCCTGGCGAAAACCGAAGGCATGCCGATCCGTCGCGCGGGTTACGAAGGTTGGCTGCGAAATGTCGCGGTCGCGCTGGGCAATGCGCCCCGTTCGGATGAAATCGTCAACACGTTGCGGGCACGTGCAGATGATCCGTCCGCACTGGTGCGCGAACACGTGGCGTGGGCTCTGGAGCGGCAGTTCGCGAAAGCGGCGTAGCGCGCTCTACTCAGCGTGGCGCCAGCATCCATCCATGGAGCATCTTCCGATCGGCATCCATGCCTCACCCTCACGCGATGTGCGTGATGCGCTACTCCGCATCACGCAGCAACGTCGCGTTCGACCATCTGCTTCGGGATCGAACGGTTGGTGTGGGTGATGCGGTTGTTCGCATCCACGTAGACCAGGGTCGGCTTGAACACCGCCGCCTCGGCTTCGGTCAGGCCGACGAACGCGGCGATGATGACGAGGTCGCCCGGCTGGGCGCGGTGCGCCGCGCTGCCGTTCACCGAGATGATCCCGGAACCCTCTTCGGCGCGCAGCGCATAGGTGACGAAGCGCTCGCCATTGTTGACGTTCCAGGCGTGGATCTGCTCGTACTCGCGGATGCCGGCGGCATCCAGCAAGGTACCGTCGATCGCGATCGAACCCTCGTAGTGCAGCTCCGCGTGGGTCACGGTGGCGCGATGGATCTTGGCCTTGAGCATGTTCAGGTGCATGGTGGTCTTCGTGGCGCCCGGCGGCGGCCGGCGGACCCCATTATACCGCCAAGGCGGGTTCTTTGGTGCAACGCAACAAGGGTTGCGCGAAGGCTGCCGCACTCTTCACCTCGGGCGCAAAACGACCGCCGCACAATGGCAGCACCGCAGGAGGGAAGCGGCCCGCCTCGTCACTCGAACGGCAGATTGTCGATCAGCCGGGTCGTACCCAGCCTCGCCGCGATCAGCGCGATCAGGCCTTCGCGTTCGCCGTCTTCCGGAACGGAGAGGTCCTCGGCACGCCGGATCGCCGCGTAATCCGGCACGAAGCCGGCGCGTTCCAGGCGGCGTGCAGCAACGGTTTCCACCACCTCGCGGCGATGGCCCTCCAGGATCGCCTCGCGCATCCATTCCAGGGTGGCGTGGATCTGCGGCGCGATCGCGCGCTCGTCCCTGCCGAGGTACTGGTTCCGCGACGAAAGCGCCAGTCCGTCCTCCTCGCGCACCGTGGGCGCGGCAAGGATTTCCACCGGCAAGGCCAGGTCGCGGACCATCCGGCGCACGACCAACAACTGCTGCCAGTCCTTCTGTCCGAACACCGCGATGTCCGGCGCCACCATCGCCAGCAGCTTCGCCACCACGGTCGCCACGCCGTCGAAATGTCCGGGCCTGTGCGCGCCTTCCAGCGTCTGCGTGACCTGCGGTACGTGGATGCTGATGGAATGCTGAGGTCCGAACGGGTACATCACTTCCACGTCCGGCGCGAACAGCAGGTCACAGTGATGTTCCGCCAGACCCGCGCTGTCGGCCGCCAGCGTGCGCGGGTACTTCTCGAAATCCTCGCCGCCGGCGAACTGGGTCGGATTGACGAACACGCTCACGACCACGCGGTCGGCGCGCTTGCGGGCCAGGTCGATCAGCGAGTAGTGCCCGGCGTGCAGGTTGCCAAGCGTCGGCACGAAACCGACGTGCTTGCCTTCCTGCTTCCAGGCGCGGACGGCGGCGCGCAGGCCCGGCAGATCGGTGGCGGTACGCATGTTGGAATCCTGCCCGCAGTATCAGCCGAGGATGTTTTCGTCGGCGGGAAATGCGCCGGCGCGCACGTCGGCGGCATAAGCCGCGATCGCCGCGGGAATCGAATCGCGCCCTGCCAGGAAATCCTTCGAGAACTTCGGCCGCCGGCCCGGCGTGATGCCGAGCATGTCGTAGATCACCAGCACCTGGCCATCGCACTCGCGACCCGCGCCGATGCCGATGGTGGGAATCGGGATTTCCTTCGTGATCTGCGCGGCCAGCGCATGCGGCACCGACTCCAGCACCAGCAGTTCCGCGCCGGCCTGCGTCACCGCTCGCGCCTGTTCCCGCAGATGCGTGGCCGCATCGACGCTCTTGCCCTGCATGCGATAGCCACCGAGTTTGTGAACCGATTGCGGCGTGAGGCCCAGGTGCGCGCAGACCGGCACGTCGCGCGCGGTGAGCGCGGCGATCGCTTCGCAGGCCCAGTCCGCGCCCCCTTCCAGCTTGACCATCGCAGCGCCGCCTTCCGCAACCAGTCGCGCGCTGGAAGCGAGCGCATGCGGGACGTCGCGGTAACTCATGAACGGCAGGTCGGCGATCAGCAACGTGGCCCACAGCCCGCGCGCGGTCATCGCTGTGTGGTAGACCATCTCGTCGAGTTTGACCGGCAGCGTACTGCCGTGGCCCTGGACCACCATGCCCAGCGAATCGCCGACCAGCGCGACATCGACGCCCGCAGCTTCCAGGTGCGCCGCGAAGCTTGCGTCATAACAGGTCAGCACGACGATCTTCTCGCCGCGGGCCTTCATGTCGCGCAAGCCCGGCACGGTCACCGGCTTGCGTTTGGGCGCATCGGCGGATTGCACGTACATGGGCGGTCATCCCTGGGCGGAACGCGGATTATCCTCGCGAGCGTGATTCGGGTCGAGCATCAATCCATTGGCGCACACCCACCCGCATCCGCCCTCGCCAGCAGCTCGTGTACCCGGCCGCGGCCGGGGACTTCCAGCCCGGGCGCGAGATCGTTCAGCGGCAGCAGCACGAATGCGCGTTCGTGCAGATGCGGATGCGGCAGGGTCAGGCCCGGCTCGTCGAGCACCATGTTCCCATACAGCAACAGGTCGAGATCGAGCACGCGCGGCCCCCAGCGCGCTCCGCTGCGATCACGGCCGGCGGCGCGCTCGATGCCGAGCAGCGCGGCCAGCAGTTCGCGCGCGGCCAGTGTCGTCCCGATTTCGGCCGCGGCATTGATGAATTCGGGCTGCTCGAGCACACCCCACGGCATGCTGCGATACAGCCGCGAACGCGCAAGCAATTTCGTGTCCGGCAGGCGCGACAGCAGCTCGAACCCGCGCAGCACCTGCGCCCGCGGATCACCCAGGTTGCTGCCGAGCGCGATGTAAGCGCGAATCATCCCGGGGGAGAACCGTCCGCGGGCGGTGCGGATTCGGATTTCGGCTTGCCGCGTCCGCGCCCTCCGCGCCGGTGGCGCCGCTTGCGCGGAGCAGTTGCCGCTTCGGAAGCCTCGCCATTGCCGGGCTGGCGCTGTGCGGTGGCCCGCGCGGCACTCTGCAGCGCCTCCTCGAGCTGCGCGGGCTCAAGCGTCTGGATCAGGGTCCACCATTCGCCGCGCTCGCGCAGTTCGTCCGACTCGGCCGCGCGCAGCAGCAGGAAATCGTAGGCCGCGCGGAAACGCGGATGAGTCAGCAGCCGGAACACGCGCTTCTTGCTGCGCTCGGCGAAGCGCGGCTGCAGCGCCCAGATCTCCTCCATCGCATAACTGAAGCGCCGCGGGATCGCCACGCGCTCGGTCTGCTCGGCCATCACCTTGTGCGCGCCGCGCTGCCAGGCCAGCGCGCGATCCACGCCTTCGGCCTGGAGGCCGCGCGCGATCGAATACACCTCGCCCCACAGCAGTACCGCGAACAGGAACGCCGGCGTGACCGGCTTGTCCTCGCGCACGCGCGCGTCGGTGCCGGCCAGGCCGTTCTCGACGAGGCTGCGCAGTCCGCCGTGCTCGTCCCTTGCCAGCGCGCGCGCGGTGCCGGGGAACAGGTGTTTCAGCAGGTCGCATCGCTCGAGCATGCGGAAGCTGGCGAGCCCATGCCCGGCCATGAACATCTTCATGGTTTCATCGAACAACCGCGCCGGCGGAGCCTCGCCCAGCAAATGGCCGAGCGTGGCAAACGGCGCGGAGGCGCCGGGATCGATCGCGAAGTCCAGCTTCGCGGCGAGTCGCGCCGCGCGCAGCATCCGCACCGGATCCTCGCGGTAGCGCAGTTCCGGATCGCCGATCAGGTGCAGCCGCCGCTGCTCCAGATCCTCCATGCCGCCCACGTAATCGATCACGCTGAAGTCGGCGATGTCGTAATAGAGCGCGTTGACGCGGAAATCGCGGCGCAGCGCATCTTCCTCGATCGTGCCCCAGACGTTGTCGCGCACGATCCGGCCGTCGATCATGTGGCGGTCGCCCTCGCCTTCCACGCCGGTGCCGCGGAAGGTGGCCACCTCGACGATCTCCGGCCCGAAGATCACGTGCGCCAGCCGGAAGCGGCGGCCGATCAGCCGGCAGTTGCGGAAGATGCGCTTGACCTCTTCCGGCGTGGCATTGGTGGCGACGTCGAAGTCCTTGGGATGGCCACCCAGCAGCAGGTCGCGGACCGCGCCGCCGACCAGACAGGCGCGATAGCCGTTCTCGTGCAATCCGTACAGCACCTTGAGGGCGCCGCGGCTGATGTCCCTGCGGGAAACGCGGTGCTGCGCGCGCGGAATGACCCGCGGCGCGGAGGGTACGGGGAGGGCTTCCGTGCTGGAGGCTGGCAAACGATCTTTCCTGCTGGCGCCGCTAAACCGGGCGAGTCCGTTATACTAGCGCGCTGCCGCACGCGCCGCTCCCTTCGTCTAGCGGTCCAGGACGTCGCCCTCTCAAGGCGAAAACACGAGTTCGATTCTCGTAGGGAGCGCCATAGTTTGTGCGATCGTCCATGATCGCTGCTCGATGTGGCGATTCGCGAATTGCAGAGGTGCCCGTACCATTACTTCCAGAAGCGGCCATCCATGGCCGCACTCCTGAAGAACAGCACGCTCCGAACGGACCTTGTACAGCGCGTTACGAACCAAGGCTTCAAAGTTGCGAAGAGCAAAAATCTGAACTCGGATCAGCTTTTCCCAGTCGCCAACCCCCAATCCAAATCCCCGCTTCATCATGACCTTCGTCGTCACCGACAACTGCATCAAGTGCAAGTACACAGACTGCGTGGAAGTGTGCCCGGTGGATTGCTTCCACGAGGGCCCGAATTTCCTGGTGATTGATCCGGACGAGTGCATCGATTGCACGTTGTGCGAGCCGGAATGCCCGGCCAACGCGATCTTTCCGGAGGACGACGTGCCCGCCGGCCAGGAAGGCTTCATCGCCTTGAACGCCGAGCTGGCCAAGGCCTGGCCGGTGCTGACCGAACGCAAGGATGCCCCGCCCGATGCCAAGGAATGGGACGGCAAGCCGGACAAGCTGCCGCTCCTCGAACGGTAACCGGATTGCATGGCCGTTGAAGCGAAAACGCCGCCCGAGGGCGGCGTTTTCGTTTTGGCGTAAGCGATTCGGCGAGTGCAGGCGTGCCGCTGCAGCTTTGAATGGCTTC
>DASSFA010000040.1:0-6008 GCA_035694895.1 Rhodanobacteraceae bacterium
CGATCCTTCTTTTCATCCCCACTCATGCCGCATCTCCCAGCAGTCGCGCCAGCGTACCGTCATGCTCGGCTTTCGCCAGATCGTCGAAGCCCCCCACGTGGGCGCCGTTGATGAAGATCTGCGGCACCGTGCGTCGGCCGCCGCTGCGCTCGAGCATGGCCCCGCGGGCGGCCGGATCGGTGTCGATGCGGATTTCGCGCCAACTCAAGCCCTTGGCTTTCAGCAGGTTCTTGGCGGCGACGCAATAGGGGCAGATCGCGGTGGAGTAGATTTCGATGTCGGCCATGCAAGTTCGAGCGGGCTGTTGTTTGACAGTGCGGCCAGGAGCACCATCCATGGCTGAAGAACCCCGTGGCCGCTCGTAGTCTAGCTGGTAGGAAAATATCCAATCCGGTGCGAGGTTGATTCGAGTGGCGATCATGGACGATCGCACGAACACCAACGCTGAACGCGCGGCGCGCAGCACTACCGGGGGAACCGATACCGCGCTAAGTTGTCGAATATCGACGGTTCTCCACCGCCGTGGTCCATTCGATCCCATGCGCACGCGATTGCTGCTTCCCGCCCTCACCTGCCTGGCGCTGGCCCTGCCCGCGGCCGCGCAGCAGCAGGACGTGAACCTGCCCAATCTCGGCAGTTCCGCAGCCGGGCTGATCTCTCCCCAGGAGGAGACAGCCTATGGCGAGAGCATGCTGCGCGAGCTGCGCTCCATGGACCAGGTGCTGGACGATCCGCAGGTGGACTCCTACATGCGCTCGCTCGGTTACCGGCTGGTCGCCGCCAGCGCGGATCCGAAGCAGCACTACACCTTCACCGTGCTGCGCGACCCGGATATCAACGCCTTCGCCGCGCCGGGCGGGTACATCTTCGTCAACTCCGGCCTGATCGCCACGACCGCGAACGAGAGCGAACTGGCGGCGGTGATCGCGCACGAGCTGGCACACATCAGCCAGCACCATCTCGAGCGCGCCTTCGAGGATGCGAAGAAGAAGGCGCCGCTCTACGCGCTGGCCACCCTGGGCATGCTGATTGCGGCTGGCGGCTCCAGCCAGAGCGCGGGCCCGGGCATCCTCACCGCCGGCATGGGCCTGATGCAGCAGGAGCAGATCGATTTCACCCGCAAGGACGAGGCGGAAGCCGATCGCGTCGGCATCGGCACGTTGGCGAAAGCCGGTTTCGATCCGGGCGCGATGGCCGATTTCTTCAATCGCATGGCGCGCACGCTACGGCCCGGCGGCGGCGACGGCGGCGACTATTCCGGCGATGCGCCGCCGTTCCTGCAAACCCATCCGGTCAACAGCGAACGCATCGCCGAAGCCAAGGCGCGCGCGCACGTGATCGAGGAGCAGAGCCGCAACGTGCCGCAACTTGCATCCGCCGCGCCCGTGGACAACCTCTCGCTGCTTCCGTTCGTCAAGAACCCCGGGGCGCTGCTGAATGCGCCGCGTATGGAAGAAAACAGCGAATACCCGCTGATCCGCGAACGCGTGCGCGTGCTTTCCGCACAGGATTCCACCGACATGGTCGCCTATTACGCACGCAACCTGGCGCGCGGCGGCGATTTCGTCACCCCCGCGCACCGCTACGGCTATGCGCTGGCGCTGCAGCGCGCCGGCCACGCGCAGAAAGCGGTGGAGATCCTCACCGGGCTGCTCGCGGCCAATCCCGGCAGCAGCACGTTGCAATTGGGGCTTGCGGATGCCGATCTCGCCGCCGGCCACCGCGCCGAGGCCCTGCAACGCTACGCCAGCTTGAGCGCGCAATCCCCACGCAATCCGGCGATCGCACTGGGCTATGCGCAGGCCCTGCTTGCGAACGGCAAGCCCGACAGCGCGAAGCTCGCGCAGGAGCAATTGAAGCCGCTGCTCAACGACGATTCGGAACCCGAGTTGTATCGCACCTACGGCCACGCCTCGCACCTCGCGGGCGACGACATCCGTGCCGGCGAAGCCTATGCGGATGCCACCTTCCTCTCGGGCCGTCCGCAGGATGCGCTCGGGCAGTTGCAGCGCTTGTCGGAACGCAAGGACCTGGACTACTACTCGCGCGCGCGGATCGAAGCCACCATCGCGCTGATCACGCCGATCGCGCTGGAGATGCAGCGGCGCAATCTGCCTCAGGCCGGCGACCAGCCGGACGGCGGCAGCAGCCAGCTGGGCTTCCACGCCTGCGGCGGGGATTCCTGCCGGCAGTTCTGACTCCCGGCGTTCAATTATGAGTGCGGCCATGGATGACCGCTTTTTGACTTTGGCGATCAAGGACGATCGCGACCCATCCGGGCTTCAATTGTCATCGCGCTGTAACATGCGCAGGCTGGAATGACAGCGTGATGGCAACCCGGCGGAACGCATGCGCAAACGCATCCTGATCGTCGAGGACGAGGCCTCGATCCGCGACATGGTCGCATTCGCCCTGCGTCGCGCAGAGATGGAGCCGCTGCACGCGGCGGATGCACGCGCCGCGCAACACGCGATTGCCGAACAGATTCCCGACCTGATCCTGCTCGACTGGATGCTGCCCGGCACCTCCGGCCTGGAACTCGCGCGCCGCCTGCGCCGCGAGGAGGCGACCCGCGAAATACCGATCATCATGCTGACCGCGCGCGGCGAGGAAATCGACCGCGTCAACGGGCTGGAAGCGGGCGTGGACGATTACGTGGTGAAGCCGTTCTCCACCCGCGAACTGCTGGCGCGGATCCGCGCGGTGCTGCGCCGTACGCAGGGCGACGATGGCAGCGGCACCATCGAGATCGGCGCGCTGCGCGTGGACGGCCCGGCGCATCGCGTGTACGCCAACGATGAGCCGGTGCAGATCGGCCCGACCGAATACCGCCTGCTGCATTTCTTCGTGACCCACCCGGAGCGCGTGTATTCCCGCGCGCAGCTGCTCGACCACGTCTGGGGCGGCAGCGTGTACGTGGAAGAGCGCACGGTGGACGTGCACATCCGCCGCCTGCGGCAGACCTTGGAGCCCCACGGCCTGGAAGGCATGGTGCAGACGGTGCGCGGCACGGGTTACCGCTTTTCGGCCAGCGAGTAGCCACGCTGATGGCTCGCAGTCCCGATCTCCCCCGCGCACGCCGATTGGCCCGTCAGTTGCGCGCATTGCGCGGCGCCGCCGGCATGCTCCCCGACGCGCTGGTGCTGCTCGACGCGCAGGGATGCATGCTCTGGAGCAACCAGGCGGCCCGGCGGTTGCTTGGTCTCGAGCGCGGCGATCGCGGCGCGCATCTGAGCGAACGCCTGGGTTCGGCGATGGTCACGGCCTGGCTGGCTTCCGGCGGTCGCGAGGAACTGGACGAGGTGCCCGCGCCGAACGCGCCCGATGTGCATCTCTCGTTCTCGCTGATCCCGCTGTCCGACGGCCAACGCCTGCTGCTGGCGCGCGACATCAGCGCGCTGCTGCATCTGGAACAGGTACGCCGCGATTTCGTCGCCAACGTCTCGCACGAATTGCGCACCCCGCTCACCGTCATCCACGGGTACCTCGAGCTGATCGAGCCCGAGGACGTGCCTGCGCTGGCGCCGATCCTTGGCGAATTGCGCGCGCAATCCAAGCGCATGGGCCAGATCGTCGAGGACCTGCTCACGTTGTCGCGCCTTGAGACGCAGCAGCGCCTGAGCGAAGAGGAGGTCGAGATCGCGCCGCTATTTGCGACGCTCGGCAAGGAGGCCGAAGCGCTGAGCCAGGGTCGCCACGCGATCGCACTGGAAAATGCCGCACGTTGCAACCTGCTCGGCTCGCCGCGTGACCTGCACAGCGCGTTCTCCAACCTGGTCAGCAACGCGGTGCGCTACACGCCGGCGGGCGGACGCATCGAAATCCGCTGGCAACAAGATCGCGGCGGCGGCGCGCGCTTCAGCGTGACGGACACAGGCTACGGCATTCCCGCGCAACACATCCCGCGCCTGACCGAGCGCTTCTATCGCGTTTCCTCCAGCCGCTCGCGCGAAACCGGCGGCACGGGCCTCGGCCTGTCCATCGTCAAGCACGTGCTGGCGTTGCATCAGGCACGGCTGGAAGTGGCGAGCGAACCGGGCAAGGGCTCGACCTTCGCCTGCGCGTTCGGGAAGGAACGCGTGCTGCCGCTCGCCGAATAGCGAGCCTTCTGCACGATTCAGCCGTGCTGCGTATCATTGGCACGCCATTCCGCTGTTCCGGACGCCATGAAACGAACCCTCCTGCGCTTCTGTGCTGCCGCCCTGCTCTTGTCGTCGCTCGCGTTCGCCGCTTCCGCCGCGCCGCCGGTGCCCGCTTCGACTGCCGCGACGCCCGCGGTCGTGCATCCGCAGGTGAAGCTGCACACCTCGATGGGCGACATCACCATCGAACTGTTTCCGGACAAGGCGCCGCGCACGGTCGCCAATTTCCTGCAGTACGTGAAGGACGGCTTCTACGACGGCACGGTGTTCCATCGCGTGATTCCCGGTTTCCTGGTGCAGGGCGGCCTGTACACGCGGCAGTTGACGCCCAGGCGCACGCGCCCGCCCATTCCGGATGAGGCCAACAATGGCCTTTCGAACCTGCGCGGCACGGTTGCCGCCGCACGCGGACCGGATCCGGATTCGGCAACCGCGCAGTTCTTCTTCAACATCGTGGACAACCCTCGCCTGGACTACGTCGGCAACCAGAACGGCATGACCTGGGGCTACGCGGTGTTCGGCAAGGTCGTGGACGGCATGGACGTGGTGGACAAGATCGACAACCTGCCGACCGGCCCGCAGGGTCCGTTCGTTGGCGACGTGCCGCGGCCGCTGCCTGTGATCGAAAGCGCCAAGGTGATCGGTGATGCCGCGCAACCGACCACCGAACCGGTCTCGCCGGCGACCGGTCAGATCCCGGCGAACACGCAGCCTGCGAAGAAGAAAAAGAACGCCGCGCCGGTAAAGCACTAAGTGGCGACGCTCTTCGTCTCCGACCTCCACCTCGACGATTCGCGCCCGCACATCGTCGAGTTGTTCGAGCGCTTTCTCGCGGACGAAGCACGCCATGCGGACGCGCTCTATATCCTCGGCGACCTGTTCGAGGCCTGGATCGGCGATGACGACGACGCGCCCTTGCCCGAGCGCGTCGCTTCGGCGCTGAAGGCGCTGAATGATTCCGGAGTGCCGATCTACTTCATCGCGGGGAATCGCGACTTCCTGCTCGGCCGGGATTACGCGCGGCGTGCGGGCATTTCGTTGCTGGACGACGGCACGATCGTCGATCTGTACGGCACGCCGACCCTGCTGCTGCACGGCGATACGCTGTGCACGGACGATGCGGCCTATCTCGCTTTTCGCGAGCAGGTGCGCGATCCGGCCTGGCAGCGGCAATTCCTGGCGCAGCCGCTCGCCGCACGCCGCGCCTTCGCTCAGCAGGCGCGCAACGCCAGCCGTGAGCACACCTCGCAAGCCGCGATGGCGATCATGGACGTGAACCCGCGCGCCGTCGAAGCCGCGCTGCGCCACGTGCACGTGACCCGCATGGTCCACGGTCACACCCATCGCCCCGCCCTGCACGATTTCGAACTGGACGACGCCCCCGCACAGCGCATCGTGCTGGGCGACTGGTACGAACAGGGTTCCGTGCTGCGCGTGGAGGCGGATGCCGCGGAATTGTCGGGATTGAAGTGATCCGGAGAACCCCATGCAACTGCTCGGCATGCTCGACTCACCCTACGTGCGCCGCACCGCGATCTCGATGCGCCTGCTCGGGCTACCCTTCGAGCACAGATCGCTGTCCGTGTTCCGCGACTTCGATACGCTGCGCGCGATCAATCCTTTGGTGAAAGCGCCGACGCTGGTTTGCGATGACGGCACGCAGCTGGTGGATTCGACGCTGATCATCGATTACGCGGAAACACTGGCCGGGCGGCGACTGATGCCCGGCGCGCCGGAGCCGCGTCGACGCGCATTGCGCTGGATCGGCGTGGCGCTGGTGGTGTGCGAAAAAGCCGTACAGGTCTATTACGAGCACAAACGCAACGAAAACCGGCGGGATCCGGAGTGGATTGCGCGTGTCAGCGG
>DASSFA010000041.1:0-4501 GCA_035694895.1 Rhodanobacteraceae bacterium
CGGCGACTGGCTAGTCTGCCCACGCTTCATCCAGCCAATCGTGCATCATCCTGAACGCGCGTTTCGCGGCTTTCGGGTTGTAGACGCAGCCCGGCGGTGAATGCGCGCTCGGTTCGGCGAAACAATGCACGGTGTGGCCGAACACCACGAACTGCCATTCGGCCGGGCTCATCCGCATCTCGTCCATGAACTTGTCGGCATCCGGCATGGTGCCCCTGTCGTCGGCGCCGTTCATCGCCAACACCCGCGCCTTGATGTGCCTGGCGAGCGTCGGATCGTCGGTGGACAGCCCGCCATGGAAGCTCACCACCGCCGCGACATCCGCGCCGCTGCGGGCAAGATCCAGCACCGACGAACCGCCGAAGCAGAAGCCGATCGCGGCGAGCTTCGAGGCATCGATCGGCACGGCATGCGATTGCGCCAGTTTCTTCAATTCATCGAATGCCGCCGCCGCCCGCGCCCGCATTTCCGCGCGATCGCCGTACAACGGCTTCACCGCCTCCTGCGCCTCTTCGTCGTTCTTCGGCCGCAGATCCTTGCCGTACATGTCGCCCATGAAGATCACGTAGTCGCGGCCGGCGATGGTCTTCGCCTTGGCGATATTCGCGTCGTTGATGCCGCGCCAGTTCGGGATCAGCAGCAGGCCGGGCCGCGGTGTCTTGACCGCATCATCCCAGACCAGCACGCCGCGCATGACCTTGCCGTGCACGGTGTAGTCGATCGTCTTCGTCTGCATTGCCGCATGGGCGAAAGTCGAGAAGCCGGACAGCAACGCAGCGATCAACAGCAGGCGGGTACGCATGGTCATCTCCTTCTGTTCTGAACCGGGAGAGCGTATACGGCGTCTCACCGCCCCGCGGCATGTGCCGTTAGTTTTCGCTTCAACGGTCCCAGCGCATCCACCGCGTGCATGCCGATCCCGCGCAGCGCGACCAGCGGCGGTGCGCGCCAGGCGAATGCGCGCGATAACGCATCGAAGGACAGCGCGTCCAGCGTGTCGGCCGAGCGACGACGGCGGGCGTAGCGCTGCAGCACGTGCATGGCCGCAAAGTCGCGGCTCGCTTCGCGCGCTTCGCCGAATACGGCAACGAGTTCGGCCACGTCGCGCAGGCCGAGGTTCGCGCCCTGCCCGGCCAGCGGATGCACCGCATGCGCGGCGTCGCCCAGCAGCACGCAGCGCTCGCTCGCATAGGTCTGCGCCAGCTGCAGGCGCAACGGGAACGACGCGCGCGGCGTGGTCCCGGTGACCCGTCCAAGGCGGAAGTCGGTGGCAAAGCCGACCGCTTCGCGAAACGTCTGGTCGCCCAGCGCCAGCACGCGTTCTGCCTCCGCATCCGGCAGGGTCCACACGATCGAACTGCGACCGTCACGCAGCGGCAGCAACGCGATCGGACCATCCGGAAGAAACCGCTGCCACGCGGTGGCTCCGTGCGGACGTTCGGTCGCGACATGCGCCACCACCGCGCGCTGCGCGTAATCGCGACCGCGCGTGGCGATCCCGGCCCTGTCGCGCAGTGTGGATTTCGCGCCGTCGGCGATCACCAGCACGCGCGCGGAAAGCGGCTCGCCGTCGCTCAGCTCCAGCGCCACACGATCGGCGCGCGCTTCGAAATCGCGCAGCTCACCCGGGCACAGGCGACGCACGCCGGCCTGGTCCAGCGCCTGCCACAACGTCCATAGAAGCAGCTTGTTCTCGACAATCCAGCCGAGCTCCGCGCGACCTTCCCGGGTAGCGCCGAAATGCAGTTCCGCGCCGCTTTCCGCATCCCAGACGTGCATGTGTGCATACGG
Source organism: Rhodanobacteraceae bacterium (assembly GCA_035694895.1). GTDB lineage: Bacteria > Pseudomonadota > Gammaproteobacteria > Xanthomonadales > Rhodanobacteraceae > 66-474. The sequence continues at coordinate 1,792 of DASSFA010000041.1, forward strand.
CGAAACACGCGCGTCGCGCACCGCGTTCCACACGCCGATTTCATCCAGCAACTTCGCGGAAGAGGGTGCCAGCGCGACGACACGCAGATCCTCGCGATCCTCCGCGCGCCACGGCGCGGGTTCACGCGCTTCGATCAAGACGACTTCGAAACCCTTGCGTGCCAGCGCCAGCGCGCAGGCCGCGCCGATCATGCCGCCGCCGGCGATCGCGATGTCGGGCATCGAGCGACGCGCGTTCATGGCGCACGTTCCAGCGTGGCGATGGGCGGCGCCGAACCGCGCCAGCCCATGCCGCGGCGCGCGAGCGCACGTTTCAACGGCGGCACGCTGTCGAACGCGACCAGCGCCAGCGAACGCAGCGGCGCCAGCGCGGGTTGCGTCAGGCAGGCTAGGGAAATCAGGCCATGGCTGAAGGCGAGCACGCCTTCGCGATCCGGCGCGCGACGTGAGGCGTAATCGCGCAGCAGGCCTTGGCTGCCTGGATCATTCGCGTTGGCGATCAACTCGGCCAGCGTCAGCGCATCGCGCAACCCGAGATTGAAACCCTGCGCACCGATCGGGTGCACGGTCTGCGCGGCGTTGCCGATCACGACCGCGCGTCGGGCGGTCAGCGACTGCGCCAGCACGCGCCGGGCGCAATGTGCCTGCCGCCTGCCCGGACGCGTGAGGCGGCCGAGCTTCCAGCCGAAGCGCCGCTGCGCCAGGGCGGCAAATTCGTCGTCGCTCATCGCCAGCACGCTTTCGGCCTGGTCCGCAGCCACCGTGAGCACCAGCCCGCAGCGCCGGCCTGACAACGGCAGCAGTGCGACCGGACCTTCGTCGGAGAAACGTTCGTACGCGCAGCCATCCGGATCGCGCTCCGGCGTGATCGTGCAGACGATCAGGCTTTGCGCATAGTCGTGTTCACTTGCAGCGATGCCGGCCTGCGCGCGCACGAACGAGTTCGTGCCGTCGGCGCCGACCAGCAGCTTCGTTTCGATCTCGCGGATTTCGTCGCCGGTGCGGATCTTCGCGCACCAGCCGGTTTCCAGCGACTCCAGGCTTTCCAGCTTCGCCGGCATCAAGCGTGTCAGGCGCGTGCATTCGCGCAGGCGCAGCTCCAGCGCATTGCCGAGCTCGCGCGCGGGCAGCGTGGCCCCGAGCGCGTCCGTGCCGGCTTCATGCGCGGACAGCCGAGCGGCGCCGAACTCGCCGGCGCGGCTCACGTGCAGGCGCGCGATCGGCGTGGCGCCCTGCGCGTGCTTCCACACGCCGAGGTTCGTGAGCGCGTTGACCGTTGCGCGCGCCAGCGCGAGATTGCGTTCGTCGTAACCGGGCTGCGCCGGTGCGCGCGGTGCGGCGGCTTCGACCAGCGTGGCGCTGAGACCCGCCGCATCCAGCGCGATCGCGAGGCTCGCGCCCACCAGTCCGCCGCCGATGATCAGAACCTGTTCCGGGCTTGCTCCGGGAATGTCGGTGTGCTCACGCATGACACGATGATAATGGGACCACGCCGGGATTCGCTCTGCTCGCCGCAAGCCTGCGTCCCGCAACCCGATTGCGGTAAGCTATCCGAATCGCTATCGAGGATGTTCCCATGCCGCGCACCCACGAATCCGCCCTGCTCACGCCGCGCAACCTGGTGTTGTGCGCGATGATCGCATTCGCGGTCGGCTACCGGCTGCTGGTGCATTTCTCCGCGGGCGCGCTGCCCTGGAACTTCACCCCGGTGGAAGCGATGGCGCTGTTCGGCGGCGCGTACTTCGCCGACAGACGACTGGCGGTGCTGGTGCCTCTTGCGGCGATGGCGTTGTCCGATGTCGTGATCGGCTTCGACGGCGCGATGTCGCTGGTCGTGTACGCCTGCATCGCGGCGACCGCGTCTGCCGGTTTCGGCCTGCGCGGACGCGTGCGCATCCTGAACACGGCGTTCGCCGCGGTCGCCAGCGCGACCGGCTTCTATCTGGTTACCAATTTCGGCGTGTGGCTGGGCGGCACGATGTACGCGCACAGCTTCGCCGGGCTGATCGAGTGCTACGTCGCCGGCTGGCCGTTCTACCAGTACGGCTCGCTGCCCGGCACGGTGCTGTGGAGCGCGCTGCTGTTCGGCGGCTTCGCGCTGCTGAGCCGGCGTTGGACGGTGTTGCGACTCGCCGCCGTTTGATTGGCGCCCGCCGTGGGCAACCGGCTTTCGAAGATCTATACCCGCACCGGCGACGACGGATCGACGGGTCTCGGTGACGGCACCCGTGTGCGCAAGGATTCCGCGCGGGTCGAGGCTTACGGCACGGTGGACGAGCTCAACAGCACGCTGGGCGTGCTGCTCGCGGTTACCGGTCTGCCTGCGGCAGTGGCCGAAACGCTGACGCAAATCCAGCACGACCTGTTCGACCTCGGCGGCGAGCTGTGCATTCCCGGCATGGCGATGGTGGACGATGCCGACATCGCGCGTCTGGAATCGACGCTGGACCAGCTCAACGAAGACCTGCCGCCGCTCAAGGAATTCATCCTGCCCGGCGGCGGCATGGCCGCGGCGCAGTGCCATGTCGCGCGCACCGTGTGCCGGCGCGCGGAGCGCTGCGTGGTGACTCTGGCGCGCGAGGAAACGGTACGACCGCAGGCGCTGCACTATCTGAATCGCCTCTCCGACCTGCTGTTCGTGCTGGCGCGCGTGCTGGCGCGTTCCAGTGGCCACGGGGAAGTGCTGTGGCAACACGAACGCAGGAAGCGC
>DASSFA010000042.1:0-3691 GCA_035694895.1 Rhodanobacteraceae bacterium
ACAGCACGCGGTAGGGCTCCTGCCAGTCGGGCAGCACGAACGCAAGGAAATGGGTGCGCTGCCCATCCAGTTCGGCGACGGGGCTGGAAGAATCGAAGGCGTATTCGTGCAATTCCTTCGGCAGCGCGTGAGGGAACGGCAGTTCGCTCCAGTTCTTGCAGCAGGGCGTGTCCGCCTGCAACTGCTTGATCGCGTCATCACGCGAGGGCGGCGGCGCGGAAGCGGTGAGGGGTGCGTGCGCGCAGGCGTCGAGCAGCAGCGCGAGCGTCAATGCAAAACCGATGGCAGCAACACGAAGCACCACGAACCTCGATGATCAGAACTCAGCGTGCCCGGGAGCGCGCGGATACGGAATCGCGTCGCGGATGTTGGACAAGCCGCACACGTAGACCAGCAGGCGCTCGAATCCCAGTCCGAAACCGGCGTGCGGCACCGTGCCGTAGCGGCGCAGGTCTCGATACCACTGGTAGTGCGCGGGATCCAGTCCGAACTGGGCCATGCGGCGGTCCAGGTAATCGAGGCGTTCTTCGCGTTGCGAGCCGCCGATGATCTCGCCGATGCCCGGCGCGAGCACGTCCATCGCCGCCACCGTCCTCTCATCATCGTTCAAACGCATGTAGAACGCCTTGATTTTTTCGGGGTAGTTCATCACCACCACCGGCCGGCCGACGTGCTGCTCGGCGAGATATCGTTCGTGTTCGGTCTGCAGGTCCACGCCCCATTCGACCGGGAATTCGAATTTCTGTTTCGAATTCTTCAGGATGGCGATCGCATCCGTGTAGTCGATGCGTTCGAACGGCGCGGCGATGAACTTCTCCAGCCGCGTGATCGCATCCTTCTGCACGCGTTCGGCGAAGAACGCCATGTCGTCGGCGCGCTCCTCCAGCACGGCCTTGAAGATGGCCTTCAGGAACTTCTCCGCGCAGTCGGCATCCGCGTTCAAATCCGCGAACGCGATCTCTGGCTCGATCATCCAGAACTCGGCGAGATGCCGCGGCGTGTTGGAATTCTCGGCGCGGAAGGTCGGGCCGAAGGTGTAGACCTTGCTCAATGCCAGGCAGTAGGCCTCGACGTTCAACTGGCCGGAGACGGTGAGGAACGCCTCGCGCGCGAAGAAATCCTTGCGGAAATCGATCGCGCCCTTGTCGTCGCGCGGCAGGTTGGCGAGGTCCAGCGTGGAGACACGGAACATGTCGCCCGCGCCTTCGGCATCGGATGTCGTGATGATCGGCGTATTGACCCAGAAGAAGCCTTCGCCGGTCAGATGACGATGGATCGCCGTCATCATGGTATGGCGCACGCGCGAGATCGCGCCGAACAGGTTGGTGCGCGGGCGCAGGTGCGCCACCTCGCGCAGGAATTCCGGCGAGTGCTGCTTCGGCTGGATCGGGTAGGTTTCCGGATCATCCACGAAACCCAGCACCTCGATCGTGTCGGCCTGCATCTCGAATGCCTGGCCCTTGCCCTGCGAGCGCACCAGCGTGCCGGTCGCGGCGATCGCGGCGCCGGCGGTCAGGCGTTGCACCTCGTTCGCGTAGTTCGGCAGCGTGGCCGGCGCGACGATCTGCAGCGTGTCGAAGCAAGAACCGTCGGACAGGTTCACGAACGACAGGCCGGCCTTGGAATCGCGCCGCGTGCGCACCCAGCCGCGTACCGTGACGACCGTACCCTCGCCGGTGCCCGCCAGCGCCTGTTTGACCGTGATCGTCTCGCCGCCCGCCATCTTGAAACCCCGTCGTTGCGCACGCATCTCGATGCGAACCGGCGATGATAGCGAAGCGCCGTGCCACGCGCAGTACAATTACCCCATGGCCATCCAGCTCACCGAAACCGCCGCCGCGCGCATGCGCGATTTCCTTGCCAGGCACCCCGGCTCCGCCGGTGTGCGCTTCGGTATCAGGAAGACCGGTTGCTCGGGTTTCGGCTACACCGTCGAACTCACCGACCGCGTTGCCGAGGACGATCGCGTATTCGAACTGGACGGCATCTGTGTGGTGGTGGATGCCAAATCCCTGCCGTTCGTGGACGGCACCCGTATCGACTACGCCCGCGAGGGGCTGAACGCAGCGTTCGTCTTCCACAATCCCAACGCCACCGGTGAATGCGGCTGCGGGGAGAGCTTCACGGTGGAAGTCCCGGCCGGCTGAAGAGTCTCTGGCCGAGGGAATAGGGGTGAGCAGCGAGGGCGCCTGGATGTGGCTTTCCCGCCGCCGATAGGCTTCGGACGGAGCGCCCCGACTACTCGCCCCTCGACCCTTCGGCGGCTTGCTGGTGGGTCCCGCTTCCCGTATCATTCCGCCTCTTTCGTCCGCGATTCGTGCGGGCGAAGACCCTTGCCTCACCGCCGGTGTTCCGGTCGGGAGGCTGCCCGCCGCGGAGCGATCCGCGGCGACACCCGAGAGGAAAACACAATGCGTCACTATGAAATCGTGTTCCTGGTCCATCCGGACCAGAGCGAGCAGGTGCCCGGCATGATCGAGCGCTACAAGGCGCTGGTCGAGGCCGACGGCGGCAAGATCCACCGCATCGAAGACTGGGGCCGCCGCCAGCTCGCGTATCCCATCCAGCATCTGGCCAAGGCGCATTACGCGCTGATGAACATCGAGTGCGGTCCCAAGGCGCTCGACGAGCTGGTCTCCGGCTTCCGCTTCAACGACGCTGTGCTGCGCCATCTGGTGATGAAGATGGACGCCGCCGAGACCGAACCCTCGCCGATCATGAAGGCCAAGGACAAGGACGAGAAGTCCCCGCGCCGTCGCGATGACGAAGGCTTCGACGATCGCGAAGAAGCGGCATAAACGTCAGATTCCGGAGAACAGATCATGTCCAAATTCTTCCGCCGCAAGAAGTTCTGCCGCTTCACCGCCGAGGGTGTGAAGCAGATCGATTACAAGGACCTCAACGTCCTGCGCCAGTACATCACCGAGACCGGCAAGATCGTGCCCAGCCGCATCACCGGCACCAAAGCGCGCTACCAGCGCCAGCTCGCCGATGCGGTGAATCGCGCGCGCTTCTTGGCGCTGCTGCCTTACAGCGACAACCACTTTGTTTGAGCCTTTCCTTCTCCCGCTTGCGGGAGAAGGTGCCCGGAGGGCGGATGAGGGAAATCCGCATCGGGCTTTCAACCTTTCGGACAACCGTCCTTTGGCTGCGTCGCAAGTCCGGCGCTAACGAATCGGAGACAACGATGGAACTCATCCTGCTTGAGAAAGTGAAGAACCTGGGCGGCCTCGGCGACAAGGTCAAGGTCAAGCCCGGTTACGGCCGCAATTACCTGGTGCCGCGCGGCAAGGCCGTGCCGGCCACCGCCGCCAACGTGGCGGAGTTCGAGAAGCGCCGCGCCGAGTACGAGGCCAAGTCCAACGAACTGCTCGCCGCCGCGCAGGCGCGCGCTTCCAAGTTCGAAGGCGCCGAGACCACGATCAAGGCCAACGCCAGCCCGGAAGGCAAGCTGTACGGCTCGGTCGGTCCGCGCGAGATCGCGGACGCCTTCAGCGCGCAGGGTCTGGAGCTCGAGAAGAGCGAAGTGATCCTGGGCGAGGGTCCGCTGCGCAACATCGGCGAGTACGAAGTGCACATCGCGCTGCACGCGGATGTGCAGGGCACCGTGAAGGTGCGCGTGGTCGCGGAAGAGTGATTGCGCTGCCGCGATCGCGGCGGGCGATGATTGAAGCCGAACGGGCGCCGCAAG
>DASSFA010000043.1:0-3949 GCA_035694895.1 Rhodanobacteraceae bacterium
GCGTCGCGCGATCCATCGCGCAGCTTCCACGATGAAAGGCTCTCGCAAGTGAGCCGCGCGCACGACGCCGGGCGCCGGCGTTTCCTGAAAGTGCTGGGCACCGCATCCGGAGCGCTGGTCGTAGGCATCCCGATCGCCGCGCTGGCCGATACGCCGGACGAGCTGCTGGGCGACGTCCTGCTGCCACTGAATCCCTACGTGCGCATCGAGCCCGACGGCACGATCGTGATCGGCGCGCGCGATCCGGAAGTCGGCCAAGGCATCCGCACCGCCGAGGCGCGCATCATCGCCGAGGAACTGGACGCCGACTGGCCGCGCGTGACCGTACTGCCGATGGCACTGGGCGTGGAGAACGACGGCAAGGGCGGGCCGCGATGGACGCTCGGTCACCAGGAAGCGCGCGGCAGCACCAGCATTCCGGCGGCGTGGAGCGACCTGCGCACCGTCGGCGCAACCGCGCGCACGATGTTGCTGCAGGCAGCCGCGCAACAGTGGAACGTGGATGTGCGCGGACTGCGCACCAGCCTCGGCAAGGTGATCGCGCCGGACGGGCGTACGCTCGGCTACGGCGACCTGGCGACGGCCGCCTTCAATCTGCCGCCGCCCTCTTCGCAGCCGCCGTTGAAGACACCCGATGCATTCCGGATCGTCGGGCAGGATGCGGGCGACGTGGATGCGCGCGACATCGTCACCGGGCGCGAGCGATATGCGATCGACCAGTGGTTCGGCGGGGCGCTCGTTGCAGTGATCGCGCGCTGCCCTTATCCCGGCGGCACGCTGCACAAGCTCGATGACGCGGAAGCGCTGGCATTGAAAGGCGTCGAGGCGATCCTGACGATCCCGAAGCCGGACCCATCGCTGCCGCTGGGCACGCGTCCGCTCGCGGCCGGCGTGGCGGTGCTGGCCGACGACGCATGGACGGCACTGCGCGCGCGCGACCTGTTGAAGATCGAATGGCAGGCCGGCGCCCGGCTCGCGCAGGGCGATGACGCGCTCGCCACGCAGGCCGACACGCTGTTCAACGGCGCACCGACGACGCCGGTGCGCAACGACGGTGACTACGACCACGCGCGCAAGCGGGCCCATCGCGCCGTGGACGCGCGCTACCGCATCGCCACCGTCGCGCACGCGGAACTGGAGCCGCCGAATTGCCTGGTGCGCCTGGGCGCGGATCGCGCCGAAGTGGTCGCGCCGCTGCAGAACCCGCGTGGCGCGCTGGAAGTGGTGCAACGCCTGACGGGTTTGCAGCCGGCGCAGATCGACATCTCCCTGCCCCGCTCCGGCGGCGGTTTCGGGCGGCGGCTGGACAACGATCATGTCGCCGAGGCGGTGCTGCTGGCGAAGGCGGCGAAGAAACCGGTCAAGCTGCTGTGGACGCAAGGCGACGCGTTCGCGCACGATGCATACCGGCCGTTCGCGGTGATCGATCTGGAAGCCGCGCTCGATCGCAAGAACAGGATCACCGCCTGGCGCCAGCGCGTGGCCAGCACGTCGCGCCTGGCGAAACGCGGCGAGCAGGAAAACCGCCTGTGGCTCTCGGAAGTGCATCCGGACGACCCGCCGGCGGGCATGATCGCCAACCTGCAACTGGGCTGGTACGCGCTGGATTCGTTGCTGCCGCGCGGCAACTGGCGCGCCGGTTCGCACGGCGTCAATGCGTTCGCGGTGCAGGTGTTCCTGGACGAGATCGTTCACGCCACCAAACAGGACGGCTTGAAGTTGCGCCTGGATCTGCTCGGCGAACCGCGGCAACTGCCTTATCGCGGACATGGCGGTCCTGCGCTGGATACAGGGCGGCTCGCGTGGGTGCTGAAGCTTGCGGCGGATGCGATCGGCTGGTCGAAAAAACGCACCGATGGCCACGGACTCGGCCTCGCCTTCCATTTCACCTACGGCGGCTACGTCGCGCACGCGCTGGAAGTCTCGATGGAGGGCGCGAAGCTCGTGATGCACAAGGCGGTGGTCGCGGCCGACCTCGGTCGCGTGGTGAATCCGCTGGGCGCACGCGCGTCCCTGGTCGGTGCGACGCTGGACGGCCTCTCGATCGCGCTCGACCTCGCGATCACGGTGAAGGACGGCCGCATCGTGCAGAAGGGCTTCAAGGACTACCCCGTCGCGACGATGGCGCAGTTGCCGCGCGACGTGCAGGTGATCCTGGTGCCCTCGCAGGAGGCGCCGACCGGCGCCTACGAAATGGGCCTGCCGGGCGCCGCACCGGCGCTGGCGAATGCGATCTTCGCGGCAACGACGGTGCGCGTGCGGCAGTTGCCGATCTGGCCGGAACTGATGCGGTTGTTGTGATCCTCTATTTCGAAGGCCGGATGCCGACCGGTCCCCTCTCCCGCTGCGGGAGAGGGAAGCCAAGCGCGGCAGCGCTTGGCAGGGTGAGGGGATAACTTGCCTCGACTTGGAATCGAGTACGACATCCGTGTCTTTTCCGCGCCGTCCAACGGCGCGGGTTACTTTCCTTTCGGGGAAAGTAACCAAAGCCATTCGCGCTGGACGCGATGGTCTCGCCGACATCGTGTCGGCTCGACTGCCCTTGCTCCTTGCCTCGCGCGCGCCGGCGCGAACTCGCACATCCGTGTGCTCAAACAGTCGCGCCTTGCTCGCGCGCTCGGCATAGTCGCTGCGGCATCGCGACAGCGCGGGAAAGCTCACTTCGACACGGCCATCCATGGCCTGCTTATTTGGGGCGTGATGTCTTCGGCTAGCGACCGCTGCCTGCCGGCGCCGGCTTCGGCGCGGTGCTCGCCTTCGCCGGGAATCCCGCGGTCGAAGGCGCGGCGGGCGCGTCCACCTTCCTGCCGGTCAGCGTCACCGGTGGCGGCAGCGACAGGCGGATGTCGTTGTCGTTCTTCGGCGGGGGCGGCGGCGCTTGCGGACCGCATCCGAACGCGAGCATCAGCGGCGAAGCGATGCACTTGACCTTCATGCCACCCGGCAGGCGGATCGTCTTCTCCGCGGTGGTCGCGTCCACCGCCTTGCGGAACGCCTTCGTGCCCAGGCTCTCGTTGCTCGGCGCCCAATCCTTGTCGAAGCGCGTGGACTGGTACGGCAGCGGCGTGGAATGGTCCATCAGCGACGGCTCCTGCGGCTGCGGCGCCTTGTAGTCGGGCGTGCCGGCAACGCTCGACGGCGGCGGCAACAGCACTTGCCCGTTCTTGCCGTAGACGTGCAATGCGGGTGGCGGCGGACCGATCGTCGCGGTCATGGCATTGGGATTGCGCGGCTGGATCCGCACGCGCACGCGGGGAGGCGGCGGCGCGGCGAGCGGCGGCGGCGGCGCGATCTGCGGCGCGGCGGGCGCCACCGCGGGTTGCAGCGGCGGTTCGAAGAACGTCACCTGGATCGCGTTGCGCGGCTCGCCTTCGGGCGCGACGTATCGAGGGCGCATCTCCAGCCGCAGCAGCACGATCAACGCGACGTGAAACGCGATGGCGATGAAAAGTGCGATGCCCAGCCGCAGTCGGTCGCGCGGCGGACGGCGATCGCGGATGTCGCGCAACAACGCATGCCCGAAACGGTCGAACGGCGCATCGGAACCGCGCCCGGGTTCGGGCGTCCAGACGTGGGGTTCCGCTGGGAAATCGCGTTCGGGAAGCGCGGGCATGAGGCTCAGGGAAGTTTCGATTGACCTTTGAAAGCAGCGAACTTCGACTAGCGCTGTCACGCTCCCACATCCCCCGCTGCGCTTCGCGCAGCCGCCCCCTTGACTCAAGGGGGCATTGGCATCGCCGGGGGTGCAAGTCAGCTGCCGCCGCAGTTTAGGCGGGCGGCGTTAAGACCGCATTGGAATGGGCGAGTTCCGGAGGCGGCGCAGGTGGCTGTCGGTCGGCGGTTCGGCTCCGGCTTGACGCAACCGGCTACTTGGGCGCAAGGTCGCCGGACCGCTTGCACGTCTACGGAGGGATGTATGGCCTGGGTAACCGAAAACATCCGCAACGTG
>DASSFA010000044.1:0-3299 GCA_035694895.1 Rhodanobacteraceae bacterium
GGTCGCCGCCGGTCATCGCTCGGTGGTGATTTCCGCGGGGGGAAGGTTGGTGCCGAAGCTGCAGGCGGAAGGCAGCGAACACGTTCCGCTGGATCTCTCCAGGAAGTCGCTGCGCACCCTGCGGCACATACGCCCTCTGCGGCGCCTGATCGAGGAAATCAGGCCCGACATCGTGCACGCGCGCTCGCGGCTGCCGGCCTGGATCGGCTGGCTGGCGCTGCGCGGCATGCAGCCGCGCCCGCGCTTCGTCACGACCGTGCACGGGCTGAATTCGCCGGGCAGCTACAGCCGCATCATGACGCGCGGCGAGCGCGTGATCGTGGTGTCGCAAACGGTCCGCGATTTCGTGCTGAGCCATTATCCGGGCACCGATCCGGCCCGTCTGACCGTGATCCCTCGCGGCATCGATCCGGATGAGTTTCCCTATGGCTACCGCCCCGACGATTTATGGCGGCAGCGCTTCTTCGGTGATTTCCCGCAGCTCGTCGGCGCGCCGCTGCTGACCCTGCCCGGCCGTGGTACGCGCCTCAAGGGCCACGCCGATGCGATCACGCTGCTGGCCGGGTTGCGTGCGCGCGGCATCGAAGCGCGATTGTTGCTGCTCGGCGTGATCGAGAAGGGGCGCGAGGCTTATCTCGCGGAGTTGCACGCGCTGGCGCAGGACCGCGGCGTCTATGACGCGGTGGTGTTCACGCCGCCGCGCGCGGACGTGCGCGACGTGTTCGCCGCGTCCGCGCTGATACTGCAGCTGTCCAACAAGCCGGAGAGCTTCGGTCGCACGGTCGTGGAGGCGCTGTCGCTCTGCCGGCCGGTGCTGGGGTATGCGCATGGCGGCGTCGGCGAGTTGCTGGCGGAGCTGTACCCGGCCGGGCGCGTGCCGCTGGGCGACATGGAAAAGCTGGTCGAGCGCGCCGCCGAACTGCTGCGGCGGGCGCCGCCGATCGCGCCGCTGCAGGGCTATCGCCTGGCCGACATGCAGCAGGCGACGTTGAAGTTGTACGGGGAACTTGCGTCGGCCTGAGCGCCGCACTCTCGTACAATCCCGCCCAGTTTCGATCCGGGTCGGGTGATGCCTCTCGCTGCACCACTGAAAGCCGCGTTGCTCTCCCCGCTGCTGCCGATCGCCGCGGTGGTGTTCCTGCTGCCGTTCGGGCGCGCCAGCGAGCTGGGCGTGCTGGTCTGCATCCTCGGGGCGCTGCTCTTCTTCGCACGCGCGCGCAGCGCATGGAGGGAACATGCCGGTGCGAAACTGCTGCTCGCCTTGTGGCTGTGCTACTTCGCCGCCGCGCTGATCTCCGCGTTCGACGCCATCCAGCCCGGCAAGAGCTGGAGCACGGTCGCGGCGATCGTCCGCTTCGCGCCGCTCGGTTATTACGTATGCTTCGCGGTGTGCCGCGAATCGCGTGTGCGCGTGCTGTATTTCGCGACCGGCGTGATCGCCCTGCTGTGGGCCCTGGATGCATGGGTGCAGATCCTGACCGGTTACAGCCTCGGCGGGCATGCGGAGGCGCAGCGCATCTCCGGCATCTTCGGTGCGGGCGATTTGAAACTCGGGCTGGTGCTGGCGGTGCTCTCTCCATTCGTTGCGTGGGGCGCGCGCGAGCGCTTCGGCCGCACGGGTCTGGTCCTTGCGCTGCTGTTCCTGCTGGGGCCTGTCCTGCTGGCGGGCGAACGCGCGGCGTGGCTGATGTATGCGCTGGTGGTGATCGCGTGTCTCTGGCGCGAGACGCAATCGCCCGCGCGTTTTGCGGCGTGGATCGTGTGCGCATGCGCGGTCGCGGCGATTGCGGTCGGCATCGCCTGGAAAACGTCGCCGCGCTTCGATCAGCGCATGCAACGCACCTTGCTGGCCTTCGATGACTCGCCGCGGGCGCTGGACACCGCGACGAGCGGGCGGCTGGATATCTGGCGCACCGCGCTGAGGATGGCTGCGGCGCATCCGTTGAACGGCGTGGGCGTGCGCGACTTCCGTTACGCCTACCCGCAATTCGCGTCGCCCGGCGATCGCTTCCTTGGCGTCGAATCCTGTGGCCCCGGCCAGGGCGCCTGCCATCCGCACCAGATTGTTCTGGAGGTACTCGATGACACGGGCGCGATCGGGTTGGCCCTCTGGTGTCTCGGCGCGGTGCTGGCGCTGCGCGCATACTGTGCCGCCGATCCGCGGGCGCGCTTTCGCGCGTGGCCCGTTGGGGTGGCGCTGTTCGCGATGGTGTTCCCGCTCAACACGCACCTCGCGTTCTATTCGTCCTGGTGGGGCCTGCTGTTCTGGTGGTTGCTGAGCCTGTGGTGCGCAAGCTTGCACGCCGGACTGCCGGATGCGACATCGGCGGAGATGCCGATCAGTCGCATGGAATCGCGCCATGCGTGAGAAATTCTCGCTGGTCATCATCACGTACAACAACGCCGACACGCTGGAGCGTTGCCTGGCCGCCGCGAATTTCGCCGACGAGATCGTGGTGCTGGACTCGGGTTCCACCGATGCCACCGTGGAAATCGCGAAGCGCTTCGGGGCGCGGGTGGCGGTGCACCCGTTCGACGACTACGGCCCGCAGAAGCAGCGCGCCTACGACATGGCATCCCACGACTGGATCTTGAACCTCGATGCGGACGAGGTGCTCTCGCCCGGCACGCGCGAGGTGATCGAACGCGCGCTGGAACAGCCGCGCGCCGCGGGCTTCCGCCTGCCGCGCCGCGAGCGGATGTTCTGGACCGTGCCGAGCCGCTGGTCGTGGCGCAACGGCCATCTGCGCCTGTTCGACCGCCGGCGCGGGCGCATGAACGACGTGCCGGTGCACGCGGCGGTGGAAGTGGACGGCCCGGTGAAGACCTTGTGGCGCGCGGATTTCGTCAACGAAGGCGATGGCGACATCGCCACGCGCGTGGAGAAGATCAACCGCTATTCGTCCGGCATGGTCGCGCACAAGCTGGCGAAAAGGCAGCGCTTCAGCGGCGCGATGATGGTGCTGTATCCGCCGGTGTTCTTCCTGCGTCAGTACATCCTGAAGCGCTATTTCCTGTCCGGCTGGGCGGGCTTCGTCGCCAGCGCACTCGGCGCGTTCTACGTGTTCCTCAAGTACGCGAAGCTGCATGAGGCGCGGAAAGCGGGGCGGCGGTAAAAAATTTTTCGCAGCCACTGCGCCAACTTGCACCATTTGGTAACCCACCCACCGTTTGGTAACCGCTCGGCAGGCGACCGGCACGGCGTTAGGGTGATCGGGCGCGACCCACATTCCGCGCGGGAGGACATCCATGCGCAAGCATCTTCTGATCTGCGCGATGCTTCTGCCGTCATTGGCTTT
>DASSFA010000045.1:0-8212 GCA_035694895.1 Rhodanobacteraceae bacterium
GCGATCGCGTCCGAAGGCGTGGACGCCGCGATCGAACGCTCGCTCAAATGCGTGGAAGCCGGCGCGGACGGCATCTTCGCCGAGGCCGCGAATGATCTCGCCACCTTCAAACGCTTCGTGGATGCGGTGAAGGTGCCGGTGCTGGCCAACATCACCGAATTCGGCAAGACGCCGCTGTTCACCGTGGGCGAACTGCGCGGCGCCGGAGTGGCGATCGTGCTGTATCCGCTTTCGGCGTTCCGCGCGATGAACAAGGCTGCCGAGAAGGTGTACGAAGCCATCCGCCGCGAAGGCACGCAGAAGAACGTGCTGGACACGATGCAGACGCGCGAGGAGCTCTACGAGCGCATCGGCTACCACGACTTCGAACGCCGGCTGGACGAGCTGTTTGCGGGTGGCAGGAAAGGTTGAGGCGCATGACGGAGCCGTTGCCGCCATCGGACGAGTCCGTCTCCGCGCCAGCACGCAGGCGCAATTGGGATGCGCTCTCGGCGGTGATCGCATCCCTGATCGGCCTGTTGGCGTTGTGCGTTTCCGGTTATACCGCGTACATCCAGCGCGAGCAGGTGCGCGCACAGGTTTGGCCTGATCTGATCGCCGGCAATGACGACAACGATCTGTCGCTGGTCGTGTACAGCAAGGGAGTCGGGCCTGCGATCGTGCGCAGTGCGCAGATCTGGGTGGATGGAAAACCGCAAACGGATTGGACGCATGCCCTGGACGCGCTCGGGATGAAACATCCGCTTACCTTCAGCCAATCCACGATCAATCCGGCCGTGGTGAGCCCGGGCGAGAATGTGCGAATCATCAAATTCGAGGACAAGGACATCTATCGCCAGTTCCGGTCCGCTGCCATCGCCAGACACATGGCGATTGCGATCTGCTACTGCTCGACGCTCGGCGAGTGCTGGCAATACCGGGACGCTCATCTGGTCGGGTTCAAGCAAGGTCCCCTTCAGGTGGCGCCGGTCGGGCGGTGTCCGAGGCTGCCGGCTTCGGAAGTATTCAACAACTGAAACGAGTTTCATCGTGATGCGGTGTGTGCGATCACGCCGTTGCAATCGGAGAGAGCCATGAACGACAACGCTGCACAGATCCTTCCCAAAGCCAAGAAATCCGTGGCACTGTCAGGCGTGGCGGCCGGCAATACCGCGCTGTGCACGGTCGGGCGCAGCGGCAACGACCTGCACTACCGCGGCTACGACATCCACGACCTCGCGACCAGGGCGACTTTCGAGGAAGTCGCGCACCTGCTGGTGCACGAAGTCCTGCCGACCTGGTCGGAACTCAACGCATATCGCGCGAAGCTGAAACGCCTGCGCGGGCTGCCGCAGCCGGTGAAGGCGGCGCTGGAACTGCTGCCCGCGGCGACGCATCCGATGGACGTGATGCGCACCGGTTGCTCGGCGCTTGGCACCGTCTTGCCCGAGAAGGACGAACACCACGTCACCGGCGCGCGCGACATCGCCGACCGGCTGATGGCTAGCTTCGGCTCGATGCTGCTGTACTGGTACCACTTCTCGCATAACGGCCGCCGTATCGAAACCGAAACCGACGACGACACCATCGCCGCGCATTTCCTGCACCTGCTGCACGGGAAGAAGCCGGGCGACAGCCATGCCAATGCGCTGGACAAGTCGTTGATCCTCTACGCCGAGCACGAGTTCAATGCCAGCACGTTCACCGCGCGCGTCATCGCGGGCACGGGGTCCGACATGTATTCGGCGATCACGGGCGCGATCGGCGCGCTGCGCGGACCCAAGCATGGCGGCGCCAACGAGGTCGCGATGGAGATCATCGCGCGCTACCGTTCGGCCGATGACGCCGAGAGGGACATCCGCCAGCGCGTGGCCAGCAAGGAGATCGTGATCGGCTTCGGCCACCCGGTCTACACGATCGGTGATCCGCGCAATCCGATCATCAAGGAGATCTCGCGCAAGCTCTGCAACGAGGGCGGCAACCCGCGCCTGTTCGAGGTATCGGAGCGGATCGAAAACGTGATGATGGAACTGAAGAAGATGTTCCCGAACCTCGACTGGTACAGCGCGTCCGCCTATCACATGATGGGTGTGCCGACCGCGATGTTCACGCCGCTGTTCGTGATCGCGCGCACCTCCGGTTGGTCGGCTCACGTGATCGAGCAGCGTCAGGACGGCAAGATCATCCGCCCGAGCGCGAACTACACCGGTCCGGAAGACCGCTCGTACGTGGGGATCGAGAAGCGCTGATCAATTGCGGGCCATGGATGGCCGCTTGAATGGCAAGGCTCGCGGAGCCAGACTTCGCGCCGGGATGGACTTACAGCGTTGCCGCGACGCGCGTGGCCTGCGCGATCGCGCGCTTGGCATCCAGTTCCGCGGCGACGTCCGCGCCACCGATCACGTACGTCGTGATGCCCAGTCCCGCCAGTTCGTCGGCCAGGACGCGGTTGGGTTCCTGGCCGGCGCAGATCACCACGTTGTCCACTTCCAGCACGCGCGGCTCACCATCCACGCGGATGTGCAGGCCTCCATCGTCAATTCGCTCGTACGCCACGCCGCCGAGCATATTCACCCCTTTCGCCTTCAGCGTGGCGCGATGCACCCAGCCCGTGGTCTTGTTGAGCCGCCTGCCCGGCCTGCCCGGTGTGCGTTGCAGCAGCCAGATCTCGCGCGGCGAAGCCTCGACGTGCGGCGCGGCCAGACCACCACGTTGAGAAAGAGTCATGTCCACGCCCCATTCGCGCGTCCAGCGTGCGATGTCGGTGGTGGGCGAGGGCGCCGGCTGACCGATGTATTCCGCGACATCGAAACCGATGCCGCCGGCGCCGATGATCGCCACACGCCGGCCGATTTCCGCCTTGCCGGAAACCACGTCCGCATAGCCGCGAACCATCGGATGGTCCTGTCCGGGTATGCGTGGATCGCGAGGCGTGACCCCGGTGGCGACGATCACCGCGTCGAAATCCCGCTCGCGCAATGTCGCCGCGCTTGTGCTCGCGGCCAGGTGCAACTCGACACCGAGCTCGCGCAGCCGGTGCGAGAAGTAGCGCAGCGTCTCGACGAATTCTTCCTTACCCGGAATTCGTTTGGCCAGATTGAATTGCCCGCCGATTTCATCCGCCTGTTCGTAGAGCGCGACCGAATGACCACGCTCCGCCAGCGTGCACGCCGCCGCGAGTCCGGCCGGGCCGGCGCCGATCACCGCAAAGTGCTTCTTCCGCGCCGACAGGGCAACCACCAGTTCGGTTTCGAAGCAGGCGCGCGGGTTCACCAGGCACGAGGCGCGCCGGTTCTCGAAGACATGGTCGAGGCAGGCCTGATTGCAGGCGATGCAGGTGTTGATGCGTTCCGGGGCGCCAACCCGCGCCTTGTTCACCCAGTCCGGATCGGCGAGCAGCGGGCGTGCCATTGAAACCATGTCCGCGTCGCCCCGTGCGAGCACTGCCTCCGCCACTTCCGGCATGTTGATGCGGTTGGTCGTGATCAGCGGAATACGCACCTCGGCTTTCATGCGCCGTGTGACCCAGGCAAACGCAGCGCGCGGGACGGAGGTCACGATGGTCGGCACGCGCGCTTCGTGCCAGCCGATGCCGGTGTTGATCAGCGTCGCGCCGGCCGCTTCCACGGCCTTCGCCAGCCCGACGATCTCTTCCCAGCTCTGGCCGCGATCGACCAGATCGAGCATGGAGAGCCGATAGATGATGATGAAGTCGCGGCCGACCGCCTCGCGCGTGCGGAGCACGATTTCCGTCGGAAACCGCATGCGGTTTTCCAGCGATCCGCCGTAGCGGTCCTCGCGCCGGTTGGTGCGGACCGCGAGGAACTCGTTGAGCAGGTAGCCTTCCGAGCCCATGATCTCGACACCGTCGTAGCCCGCTTCGCGCGCGAGCTGCGCGCTGTGCACGAAGGCGCGGATCGTGCGCTCGATGCCGCGAGCCGTGAGCGCCCGCGGGGTGAACCGGGTGATCGGCGATTTCACCTTCGACGGCGCGACGGAAAACGGATGCACGGCGTAGCGTCCCGCGTGCAGGATCTGCATGCAGATGCGTCCGCCTTCGGCATGGACGGCGGCGGTGACCTTGCGATGCCGCGGTACGTGCCAGGGCATGGACATCCGTCCCGCGAACGGCGAGAGCCAGCCCTCGATACTGGGCGCGAGGCCGCCGGTGACCATCAGCCCCACACCGCCACGCGCACGCGTGGCGAAATACGCGGCGAGCTTGTCGTAGTCGCGCGCGCGGTCTTCCAGCCCGGTGTGCATGGAGCCCATCAGCACGCGGTTGGGCAGGGTGACGAAGCCCAGATCGAGCGGAGCGAACAGGTGCGGGTAGGCGGCCATTGCGCGCGCAGCGTTCAAACGGTCGTTTGAGAATGCCCGCGCGCGGCACGCACGGCAAGCCCGCTCACGCGGCCGGTCCGGAACCTGCCCGCTTGCGCCGCTGCGTCCACCAGCCGAGCGCGACGGTGCCGACGATGAAGACGGCATCCACCAAGTAGCGGAGCGCGTCGTGCGCGTCGAACCAGTCGTCCACCAGGTCGTCCTGCGTCACCATGCGCGCGGCGGTCCAGGCGATCGTGGCGGCGCCGAGGTAAATGATCGCGGGCCAGCGCGCCAGCAGCTTCAGGATCAGCGTGGAACCCCACACCACCAGCGGCACGCTGATCAGCAGGCCGATGATCACCAGGCCCAGGTGGCCCTTCGACGCACCCGCGATCGCCAGCACGTTATCGAGGCCCATCAGCGCATCCGCCAACACGATCGTGAACATCGCGCTCCAGAAGCCCGAGGCCGTGCGCATGTTGTGCTTGTCCTCGCCGTGCTGCAGCAGCCGCCATGCGATCGGCAGCAGGATCAGGCCGCCGACCAGCATCAGGCCGGGGATCTTCAGCAGCCACAGCACGCCCGCGGTCATGGCGATGCGGACCACGATCGCGCCGAAGGTGCCCCAGAAGATCGCGCGCACCTGCAGTCGATGCGGCAAGGATCGGGCGGCCAGCGCGATCACGATCGCGTTATCGCCGGCGAGCACCAGGTCGATCAGGATGATCGAAGCCAGGCCGGACCAGAAAACCGGATCGGAAACGGAAGCGAGGGGGTGGGTGAGGAATTCCATTGGCGGCCTTTTGCGTGCGGGAACGGTCCGCGAACGCGCACCCCGCACGCTTGCGGGTCGCATTCGCGGAAGTCTCGCCCGCGGGCCTTCTTGAAAGACAACCACGGATGGCTGCCTTACGCGCAGGGATGCGCAAAGACCACGCGGCGACCGGAACGCATGCGCGTTCGTGTTGACGATCGCCGCAAGGGCCGGATCGCGCCGGCCCCGAGCTACTCCCTTCCGGGATTTGGATAAGCTCGTGCATTCTGCTGATGCCGTGGCAGCCAAGTCAAGACACCGTGATGATCTGGCACAATTACCGGTTTGCCTTGCCAGGAATTCCCGCCATGAGCCAGCACGACATCCGTTCCGCGCAGCGCCCGAATCCCGATCAACCGCTGGTGGACATCGCCGATTACGTCACGGGTTACAAGATCGAATCGGAAGAGGCGTTCCGCACCGCGCGCTACATGCTGATGGATTCGCTTGGCTGCGCGATGCTGGCGATGAAGTTCCCCCAATGCGTCAAGCACATCGCGCCGGTGGTCCCCGGCGCCACGCTGGAGGGTGGGGCTCGGGTGCCGGGCACGGTGCTGCAACTGGACCCGGCGCAGGCGGCGTTCTGCATCGGTACCCAGATTCGCTGGCTGGATTTCAACGACACCTGGCTGGCCGCGGAATGGGGCCATCCTTCCGACAACCTCGGTACGGTCCTCGCGCTTGCCGACTATCTGGGCCGGCAGGGCAGGAAGATCACGGTGCGCGACGTGCTGGGCTGGGCCATCAAGGCGCACGAAATCCAGGGCTGCTATGCACTGAAGAACAGTTTCAACCGCGTGGGCCTGGACCACGTGATCCTGGTGCGGCTGGCGTCCACCGCCGTCGCCACCGCGATGCTGGGTGGCAATCGCGAGCAGGTCATCAACGCGGTGTCCAACAGCTGGATCGACGGTGGTGCATTGCGCACCTATCGCCATGCGCCCAACACCGGTCCACGCAAGAGCTGGGCCGCCGGCGATGCCTGCCGGCGCGCGGTGATCCACGCCCTGAATGCGGTCGAGAAGGACGAAACGGGCTATCCGTCCGCGCTGAGTGCTCCGACCTGGGGGTTCTACGACGTCGCATTCCGCGGCAAGCCGTTCGAGTTCGAGCGTCCGTTCGGCAGCTACGTGATGGAGAACGTGCTGTTCAAGATTTCCTATCCGGCCGAATTCCACGCGCAGACCGCGGTGGAGTGCGCGATGGAGCTGCATGCCCACGTGAAGGACCGGCTGGACCAGATCGAGCGGATCGAGATCGAAACCCAGGAAGCGGGCGCGCGCATCATCGACAAGACAGGTCCGCTCGCCAACTATGCCGATCGCGACCACTGCATCCAGTACATGGTCGCGGTGCCGTTGATCTTCGGCCGCCTGACCGCCGACGATTACACCGACGCGGTCGCCGCCGATCCGCGCATCGATGCCCTGCGCGAAAAAATGGTGGTGATCGAGAACCCGCAATTCACCCGCGATTATTTCGACCCGGAAAAACGTTACATCGGCAATTCCGTGCAGGTGTTTTTCAAAGACGGCAAGCCGAGCGAAAAAATTTCCATCGATTATCCGATCGGCCACCGCAAACGCCGCGCGGAAGGCATTCCGGTACTGGAGGCCAAATTCGAGAATGCATTGTCGGGGCATTTCGCCCCGGAACAGGTCCGCAGGATCCTGAATGCCTGTGCTCGACCGGAGGCGCTGGAGGCCATGCAGATAGCGGATTTCCTTGGCCTTTTCACCCCCTGAGCACGCGACTGACTTGACCGTGAACGGGTTTTAACCCTCTGGCGTCAATTGTTTGTTTTTTGCTAAACTGCGCCTGCCTCAGCGGAGTCCGGGGTATTCAGCGCCGGAACCGCTAGCCCTGCGTAGCAAGGTGTACGCGTTTTGTTTGCGTTCCACCGGAGGTGGTGGGGGCGCAGAGAAACAACAAAAGGAGACTCCGATGAAACGTAAAGGCTTGTGCGCACTGATTGCGCTGGTCTTGGGAAGTGCCGGCGCCGTGAGCGTTGCGCATGCCCAGGACACCGGCATGCAAGGTTCCATGGAAGCGAATACCGGCTACAGCAGCTGGTATATCGTTCCGCGGATTGGTGTGGCGGTTCCGGATTCCGGTCGACAGGTGCAGACGAGCGCAGCTGGCGGGATCGGAGTGGGTTTCTGGGTGAATCCCAACCTGACGATCGATGTTGAAGGTCTGATTGACAACGCCGATTACAAGGACAGCTCGATACGGTCAGGCAAGCAGTGGGAGAGCATCCAGCTTGATGTCGCCGGTCGCTGGTACTTCATGGATCCGGCATCGGCATGGCGTCCCTATGTGATGGGCGGTATTGGCGCGGTACGCCATGCCGCGGTGTCCGGAGTGCTTGCGCGCGCCGGTGGCCCGTCCGGGATTGGCCCGAGGGAAGATAGCTGGGGCCCAATGGCCACCGTGGGCGTCGGCGTTCTTTACAATGTCAATGACCGGGTCGCGCTGCGCGGTGAACTGGCTGCGCGCTATTACCGGGATACGGTTTCGGCGCAGCTGGCCGGCCTCGCAGGGCCGGGACTTCCCCACACCTATGGACCGAAGCAGTGGCTCGATGGTCTGGCCACCGTCGGCCTGGTCATCAAGATGGGCCATGCCGCGCCGCCGCCGCCGCCCCCGGCTGCTCCGCCGCCGGTGGATTGTTCGCAGATGGACAGCGACCATGACGGCGTCAACGACTGCAACGACAAGTGCCCGAATACGCCTCCCGGCACGATCGTCGGTCCGGACGGTTGCCCGCAGAACGTGGTCATCGACCTGCGCGGCGTGAACTTCAAGTTCGACCGCCCGAGGAAGGGCGAGACCAACATCGCCCCGACCCTGAAGGAGCCGACTGCCGATTCGATGGCCATCCTTGACCAGGCCGTGGATACGCTGAACCGCTATCCGCAGGTCCAGATCGAGATCGACGGCTACACCGACTCGATCGGCACCGAGAAGTACAACCAGGGCCTGTCCGAGCGTCGTGCGAACATCGTGGATCAGTACCTGACCTCGCACGGTATCTCTTCGGACCGCATCACCGCGGTGAAGGGCTTCGGCGAGACGCACCCGATTGACACCAAC